>JAKMCX010000245.1 GCA_022428285.1 Flavobacteriales bacterium | reverse complement strand
GAAACTGCCACTTCATTCGCTGTTGCTTGGCTCGTTTCAATGACGTCGCCATGGCGCAATCCAGCATTCCATGCTGGGCTGTCCGGCCAGCAGACCTTGACCTCCAAGCGGCCTTCTCTGCCTTTGCTGCATAGGGCGCCACACCGTGCCAACTCGTCCTTGTGTGGTTCGAGCGAAGCTTGAATGCCTTGGTGGAGCAGGGCGTCTACCAGGGCCGGCCAGGTGTCATCGGTGCCGTCACAATGCGCGGTTCGCAGGTCCAAGATGTCTTGGGCGCCTTCAGGGGTACGTGCGCTTGCTCTGCGGGCGAGTGTGGACCACCAAGTGTCTTCGTCTAAGCTGCGGTTGCCATTGGGGCTTGCCAGTTCCGCCACCGCGTCGACCAGCCATCCTCCACCTGCGCGGTTCAAGGTGATGTCGCACAAAAAGGCCAAGACGGCCCCCTCTACATAAATGTTGCCCCTGCGGTGCCGCACCCCCAAGGTGTAACCGTCCAGCCAGGTATCGAAACTGCTGTCGGCAACGGAGGTTTCCAGTCTGCCGGGATTCCAGAGGTGTCGGGTGAGCAGTTTTTCGAACCGGCGCAGCCACCCCGACAAGTCGATGACCCCAGACTCTAGCAAGAACAAGTCACCCAAATAGGTCGTTACGCCCTCTGCGATGTAGCCCATCCGGCTCGGTGACGCTTGTGAAAAGTCATAGGGCATCCACTCTGCAGGCCGCATCCATTTGACATTCCACGTGTGCACGAGTTCATGGCTCGCGATGTCAATGACCTCTTCATACCCGGGCGAGGGCGCGTCCGTTGCATTGGTGAGTTCACGCGCTGGGCCCCAAGCGATGACCGTCGAAGCTTCGTGTTCCACTCCATGTCGTGCGGGGAATTCAGGAAACAAGTACAAGAAGTGGTATTCCTGCACGGGCAACCATCCAAAGGCTTTCAATTGACATTCCGTAAACCGGCGGTGTGTCTCGGTAAACTGTTCTTCGTTGAAATGCCGTTGGCCCCAAACGTGGACATGAAAAACATGGCCTTGAACGGTGTACGAATTGTGCCACAGGTCTTCTGGTGGAGCAGCGATCCAAGGGCTGTCCATGAGGTGTTGCGTGCCGTCTGCGCTCAATTGCCTGCCATGCTCTGTAAGCGCAGAGTCCAGGGCAGTGGCCAGCGTCCATTCTGCGGGGACATCGGGGAGTTGAACGGTGATGGGGGTTTCGGCCAAATCTGGATGAAACAGCAAGCAATTGACGGGGTTTACATAGAGCAAATGGTCATCGGCCCATGTGCTTCCCGCGTCCAGCTTGGCGGCTGTGAAAGCATACCGCACTTGAACTGCTGAATGCGCATTGGAGGGGGCCAAACACCGCCAAACGTGCAAGGCTTCTTTTTTGAGGGATTTCCACGCCGTGCCATCCCATTGTTCCATTCCTCGAACAAGGCGGCCAAAATTCCCTGGTTCATAGCGTCCTGGCCTCCACATGGGCAGCTGGACACGGTCGGTTCCCGCTGGAAATTGCGCTTGGATGATCAGCTCATGCCTTCCATTGCGAGTGATGCGGTGCTGTATGTCGTTCATGGGGTCATTCGGAGAACAGGTCCAGGATGGGTTGGCCTGTGCAGGCACTGGGGCGGGGGAAGCCCAGCAGTGCTGAAAGGGTGGGGGCGATGTCCCTGATTTCGGAACGCTCGTAGCTCCTGACCTGGGGCACGCCTGGCCCCATCATGAGAAAAGGAACATGGGTGTCATAAGCATAAGGACTCCCGTGGCTTGTTCCAGTCCTGCTGTATTCGAGGTAGCCAGGCTTGAGCATGACCACTACATCTCCCGAAGCGGTTGCGTGCCAACCCCTTTGAACGTTGGCTTCTGCGCCCTCTGTGAAACTTCCGATTCTGAGGTCTGCTGCAGTGAGGACCCGCTGAACTGCGGGGAAACCCGAAGCGACACCGGCTGCGAAGCGGGCGATTTGGTCTGCGTCGAGCTGTGCGTTGCGGATGGCATTGCGGTCGAGGAAGAACTGGTCGTTGTCGTAGGTGCGGATGAGGTCGTCGCGGCCGAAACGCTCGGATACCGCAGCCTGAACAGCAGCTTTCATGGGTTCAGGGTTCCAATAGTCCACCGGCAGTCCTCTGTTTTTCTCCAAACCTGGCACGGTTACGGCGCCATGGTCTGCGGTCAAAAATGCGGTCCATTGTCCGCGGCCGACTGTGTTGTCCAAGGCGGCAAACAACCGGCTGAGCTGGTCGTCTAGGCGCCGGTAAGTGTCTTCGGTTTCCATGGCGTGCGCCCCAAACTTGTGGCCCACGTAATCTGTGCTGCTGAAGGACAGCGCCAGCACGTCGGGAATGTCATCGACACCGAGTTGCTCAGCTTGGATGGCGGCGAGCGCGAAATCGACCAAGAGCGTGTTGCCGTGCGGCGTGCCCTTGATGATGTCTTGTCCACCATTGTCCGCCTCCAAGGCCTGCAAGTCATAAGGAAAAGTGGGGCGCTCCCCGCCGCGCCACGTGCCTTCAAAGGGGGTGTTGTCCTCCATGCTGCCGTTGTAGGTTTCGGCGGCGTCCCGCAAGGACCAACCGCTGGCGAGCAGGTCTTCTAATGCGTCTGAGTCGTTGAATTCTTGCACCCATGAAGGCAGCTCATCCATGTAGTGGGAACTGCTGATGAATTGGCCGTTGGACACCCAGTAGGCGGCATTGGCTGAATGGCCCGCTGGCAAGATCGCCCCGCGGTCTTTCATGCTGGCCCCAATGACCTTGGGCTCCACACCACCGCGCTGGGTGAAATGGAGTTTAAACTCGTCGGCCCATGTGCTGGAATGCAGCCGGTGCGGGGACATTTGACCAGCGGAGCCAGGGTCGGTTCCAGGCATGCCGACAGGTTGTGCTCCTGTGTCTTCGACGCAATACACTTTGGCACTGTCGGTGCGCGAAAACCAATTGTTTCCGATGATTCCGTGTACTGCGGGTGTCGTGCCTGTGGCAATGCTGGCGTGGCCGGGACCGGTATAGGTAGGCGCGTAACTGAAGTGGTGGTCCATGCCCACAAACCCTTCGCTGAAGAAGCGCTTGAATCCCCCTTCACCAAAGCCGCTGTTGTAACGCGTGAGGTAATCCGCCCGCATCTGGTCGACGGTGATGGCCACCACGATTTTGGGAGGGGTGTCCTCGGCCGTGACGCCCTGCGGAAGCTGGGCAACCAACGCATTGGAGGAGGAGCAATTCCAAAGGCTGATCACCAGCAAGGGGAGGATGGAAAAGGCGAGCTTGGTTGACATAGAAGGGAATTGGGGACCGAATTTAACGCCGCATGATGCCGCTGACGAGGGCAAAAGCCAAGACACACCCGGCGACGCTTACCAAGACATTGGCCAAGGCCCACGTCCATTGCCCTTCAGCGAGCAATTTGTGGGTGTCGGCGCTGAATGTGCTGAACGTGCTGAAACCGCCACAAAAACCGATGGCAACAGCGGCTTGAAGGGTGGGGTGGTCGGGCCATTTTGCAGCGAGCCGGGTGGCGGCCCAAGCCAAGATGGCGGTGGCCGCTATGTTGGCCAATAAAGTGCCCAGTGGAAGGGGTGTTTTTCCATTGAGCCAAACGCCAAAAATGTGGCGGGTGACCGAGCCGCATCCGCCGCCAAAAAAGATGGCCATCAACAGGACTGGAGCGAGGGGGTTCATGGGGTCGGTTTTGCCTGAATTATGCGCGAAAAAAGGACGTATGTGGCTGCTGCGAATCCTATGCCGAAAAGCGAACCAAACACGATATCACCCGGATAATGTACCCCCAAATACATCCTAGTCCAGCTAACAATTCCCGCCCAAACCCACAGCCATCGGGTGGTCGATTTGCCCAAAATGAGAAAGGCAATCGCGGCCAATCCAAAGGTGTTCGCAGCGTGCGAAGAGACGAAGCCAAAACGGCCACCTCGGTAGACTGTGCCGTCTTGATTTTGATGCAAGACCAGCGCTTCGGAGAGGGAAGGGTTGTGGCTGGGCCGAAGCCGCTCAAATCCGGGTTTGAGCACACGGCTGCTGATGGCATCTGTTCCAGCAAATGTGGCCAAGACCATGGCCATTCTCAGGGCGCCAGTTTGCCATGAAACACCTTTGAAAAGGCGCCAAATCACAAACAAATAAACCGGTGTAGAGCACCAGGGCTGGCTCAACCACCAACCCACTGCCGAAAGCCATTCGGGTGTGCCATTGAGCAGCAGCAGCAGGGCTTCATCCCATGCCTGCAGGGTGTCTTTCACGCTCAGGTGTAAATGGACTCGATCGCCTCACCGTAGCGGGCCAAAATCGGCTTGCGCTTGAGCTTGAGGGTCGGGGTCAATTCGCCGCCATCGATGGTAAATGGCTCGGGAAGTACGCGGATTTTCTTGACACGCTCCCAAGAAGCAAATGGGGCCATGAGTCCATCGAGGTCTTGTTGAATCCGAGCCAAAATCTCCTCGTCGTTGGGGACGTCTGCTTGGGCAGGGCAAGGGCGGTTGTGCCGCTTGCACCACTCGGCCAGGAACACCATGTCGGGAACCACCAAAGCAGCGGGGTGCTTGCGGCTCTCACCAATGACCATGACTTGCTCCACAAACCGAGAGGCCTTGATGGCATTTTCCAGGAGTTGTGGGGCGACGTATTTGCCGCCGGAGGTCTTGAACATCTCCTTTTTGCGGTCGGTGATCCGCAGGAACCCATCTTCGATGATGCCGATGTCACCGGTGTGGAACCAGTTGTCCTTGAGCACTTCCGCGGTTTTGTCGACGTCTTTGTAGTAGCCCATCATCACTTGCGGGCCTTTGACCAGGATTTCTCCGTCTTCAGCGATGTGGATTTCGGTGTCTGCGATGAGTTTGCCCACCGTGCCAATGCGGAGCATGTCGGGCGCGTTGAGTGAATTGACAGAGACCACAGGTGAAGTCTCGGTGAGGCCATACCCTTCGTAAACGGGGATGCCTGCGCCATTAAAGAAGCGCGCCAACCGCGGCGCGAGCGCTGCAGATCCGCATGCCACTGCCATGATTTCGGTGAGTCCAAGCGCGGCCTTGACCTTGTCAAAAACGAGTTTTCGTGCGATGCCCAGTTTCCATTCGTAGAAACCGCCATTGCGTCCGTCTGGCTCCCACTCCAGTGCCAGGCCTACTGCCCAGTTGAAGATGGCCGACTTCACGCCGCCAGCTTCTCGTCCTTTGGCCACGATGGCGTCGTGGAATTTTTCAAGCAAACGCGGTACGGCTGTGAACATGTGCGGTTGTGCCGCTCCCAGATCGTCCTTGACCGTTTCCAAGCTTTCTCCAAAATGGATTTTGGCCCCTTCATGCATGTAGAGGTAATGCAGCATCCGCTCAAAAATGTGGCAGACGGGCAGGAAGCTCAATACGCGGTACTCGGTCCCTGCCACGCGCTCCGGTAGCCTTGGGATGCTGTGGAGGGCGTTTTGGGCGATGTTCATGTGGCTCAGCATTACGCCTTTGGGCCGGCCGGTTGTGCCAGAGGTGTAGATGATGGTGGCCATGTCCTCTTGGACAACAGCATTGCGCCGCTGTTCCAATTCGGCCGTCGCTTCCGCATCTGCGGCAGCACCCATGTCGGTTACTTCTCGCCAAGAACGGGCGCCAGAAACATCTTCAAAGGTGAAAATCGCCTCCAAAGACGGCACTTGGTCCTGAATGGAGCTGACCTTTTGGAAGAGTTCAGCATTGCTCACAAAACAGAAGCGGGATTCACTGTGGTTCAAGATGTACACATAGTCATCCGGCGTCATGGTCGGATAAATGGGCACATCGATGCCTCCGGCTTGCAGTGTGCCGTGATCCATGAGGTTCCATTCGCAGCGGTTGTTGTGCGAAATCAGGGCCACCCGGTCTCCGGGTTGGAGTCCCATGGCAATGAGCCCAAGGCTCACTTGGTCCATTTCTTCCACGAATTGAGACGTGGAGTAGGTGACGGTCTTGCCTCCATTTGGCATCGTCATCATGACGTCCAAAGGTCCGTTGGCAAGCTGGTAGCGGGGAAAATCGAATAACCGTGTGGGTCGGTTCATGGTGAAAGGTGTTCAGCGGTCACAATGTAGTGGAATGAATTTGCACTTTCGCAGGGTGACGGATTCACATTGCACAGACGACCCGAGGCTACAATGGCCGCCCTTGGCTTTTGAAGCTCCTGATTTGGCGGTTCAATGCACGGCGGGCAAGTGGCAGCTGCGTTGTTTGGTGCGCCGCAAATGGGTGGCCTTGGAGCCCGAGGAGTGGGTCCGGCAACACATTGTGGCAGCGTTGGCTGCATCGGGTTGGCCGTTGGGCCGCATGGTGCTGGAACACCCCGTTCGGTTCGGGCAGGTTTCCGGGCGCGTCGATATTGCTTGTTTTGACCGGGCGGGTTCGGTGTGCTTGGCTGTGGAGGTCAAGGCGCCCCACGTTCCGTTGGACGAAAAAGTGGCCGAGCAGGTGGCGCGGTATGATTTGGCGCTTTCTTCTTCTATGTTGATGATTTCTAATGGCTTGAGAACTGCTGTCTGGGGCCGGGGAGGAGATGGAATGCTGGTTCAGTCTCGAACTTGGCCGGTCCCGGAGGTGGATTGAAGTTGACTTTGTGGATTACAAGGGGCTTTCTGTTGGAAAGCCGAATCGACCCCATTCGATGAAAAGGGCCGTGCAAAGGGCGAACAGCGGTATTTTGCACCATGCAACCGAAGGACATTCTGGCCATTTCAGGCAAACCGGGGCTCTACAAAGTGCTGAATACAACCCAGCGCGCCATTGTAGTGGAGAGCATGAGGGAGGGCAAGCGAAGCGCTGTCCCCTCTTCTGCTAGGGTATCAAGCTTTGAAGACATCAGCATCTTCACCTATGATGAAGACCTGCCGCTGTCGGAGGTTTTGAACACCCTCCATGCCCACCTCAAAGGAGGAGAGGCGCCCGATTCCAAAGCACCCCACGATACGCTGCGCGCTTTCGTGACCGAGGTGGTGCCCGACCTCGACCAAGAGCGGGTGTACCACAGCGACTTAAAAAAGCTCTGCACCTGGTACAACGAGCTCAACAGTTTGGAGGTTTTGCCGTTTGTGGCAGAGGACCAAGCCGAAGAAGCTGCAGAAAGCAGCGAGGCCCCAGAGGCCGGGGCAGAAGAGGAAGCCGAGGCGGTGGAAGACGCTGTCGAAGAAGTGTCTGAGGACGAACCGGCTTCAGAAGAATGAGCGCGTCCACCCTTAAAGTGGCCGTCATTGGAGCGGGCACGATGGGCAATGGGATTGCCCACGTTTTTGCGCAGTCGGGACACCAGGTGTCTTTGATTGATGTGAATGCCGCGGCTTTGGACCGCGCGCAGGCTACGATTGAGCGGAATTTGGACCGCTTGGTGGCCAAGGAGCGCATTTCCGCAGAAGACAAGGCTGCGACATTGTCCCGACTCAAGACCTCATCGGAGATGCACGGTGCCGTGTCCGATGCCGATTTGGTGGTCGAGGCTGCGACCGAACGGTTGGACCTCAAGCTCAAGATTTTTGAGCAAATCGATGCGTCGGCTCCTGCAAACGCCATTTTGGCGACCAACACATCGAGCATTTCGATCACCCGCATTGCTGCCGCCACAGGCCGCCCTGACAAGGTCATCGGGATGCATTTTATGAACCCTGTCCCCATCATGAAGTTGGTGGAGGTCATCCGGGGTTATGACACCAGTGATGCCACGACAGCTACCGTCGTAGCGCTGTCTCAGCAGCTTGGCAAGATTCCAGTCGAAGTCCACGACTATCCTGGTTTTGTGGCCAATCGGATTTTGATGCCGATGATCAACGAAGCCATCTGCAGCCTGCACGAGGGTGTCGCTGGAGTGGCCGAAATCGACCAAGTGATGAAGTTGGGTATGGCGCACCCCATGGGGCCGCTTCACCTCGCCGACTTTATCGGGTTGGATGTCTGCTTGAGCATCCTGCGGGTGTTGCAAGACGGCTTTGGACAACCGAAGTATGCCCCCAGCCCATTGTTGGTCAACATGGTCATGGCAGGCAAGCTCGGTGTCAAATCCGGTGAGGGATTCTATACCCACACCAAGGGGAGCAAGGAAATTGTGGTTGCGCCTGCATTCAACGGATAAGGCGTGAAAGGGTTCCAGCCTCTGCTCGATGACATTCGGGAGCGCAAGTTCGCGCCACTCTACCTGTTGGGTGGGGAAGAGGCTTTTTATTTGGATGCCCTCTCTGATGCCGTTGAGGCGCATGCACTGGAGGAACACGAGCGCGATTTCAATCAAACGATCTTGTACGGACGGGACAGCGACCTCGATCAGGTGCTGGCCGCCGCACGTCAGTTTCCCATGATGGCCGAGCGCCGCTTGGTGCTGGTCAAGGAGGCCCAGGAGCTCAGAGAGTGGAAGTCCAAGGACAAGCTCGAAAAACTCGCTGCTTACGCTGACAACCCCGTTTCTTCTACTGTTCTGGTGCTGGTGCACCGCAACAAAATGCCCGACAAAAGGCTGGGTGCGGTCAAGCGGATTCAGCAGGCGGGGGTGGTGTTTCAATCCGCTAAAATCCGCGACTACAAGCTGCCTGAATGGATCGAGGGTTTTGTCCAGTCCAAAGGCCGGCGCATCAGTCCGCGCACGGCGCAGGTGATGGCTGAGTACCTCGGCAATGACCTCAAAAAAGTGGCCGGGGAATTGGAAAAGCTGTTCATCGCATTGCCGGAAGGGGGCGAAGTGAGCGACACCTTGATTGAGCAGCACATCGGGATTTCCAAAGAGTACAACATCTTCGAATTGACCGGCGCCCTTGCAGAGAAGGACGTAGGGCGTGTGACGCGGATTGTCCAATACATGCGGGCCAATGAGAAGTCCAATCCCGTGCCCCGGATTCTGCCCGTGCTGACGAACTATTTCAGCCGGATTTTGACCTTTCACCACCTCCCGAGTCACGACCCCTCTGCTGTGGCGAGTGCCTTGCGGGTGCATCCCTTTGCGGCCAAAGAGTATGCCCGCGCTGCGCGCAATTACCCCGCCCGAAAGGTGGCCCGCATCTTTGGCTACTTGAGGGAATGCGACGCCAAATCCAAGGGCGTTGGAAATGTGACCATTCATCCCTTTGACCTCTTAGAAGAGGCGCTGTTTAAGACCTTGCACTGAGCGCGCTGCGTTTTAAAGTTCTGATTGCGAACCGAACCTCTCCCTTGTTGTTGCCTTCATGATGACCGTCAAAAACGATTTGCTTCTTCGGGTTCTCGCCGGAGAGGATACGCCCCGACCGCCGGTTTGGCTCATGCGCCAAGCGGGAAGGATTCTGCCAGAATACCGGGCCATTCGGAGCCGGTTGTCTGGGTTTAAGGAGCTTGTTGAGACCCCGGAGTTGGCTTGTGAAGTGACGCTGCAGCCGGTTGATTTGCTCGGGGTGGATGCCGCCATTTTGTTCAGTGACATTTTGGTGGTTCCCGAAGCGATGGGCCTTCCATACCAGTTGGTCGAAAAAGTCGGGCCGCGCTTTGCGGAGACGATTGGCTCTCGCGCTGACCT
>JAKMCX010000238.1 GCA_022428285.1 Flavobacteriales bacterium | reverse complement strand
CGGTCATGCCCAACGGGGCCCGTTCGCGTTTCGGGCCGGAGGCTTGCGCAGAAATCAACAAGGAGATTCCCGTCATGACCGGCGCATCGGTGGAGGTTTCGGACCTGACAGGGGGTGCAGTGGAAGTTAGGTGGTCGCCTCCTACGGACGCCGATACATTGGAGGCGTTTCCCGGACCCTACCGCTATGTGGTGGAAGCGCGTCCGGCCGTGGGTGAAGACTGGGAGACGATTGCAGAGACAGCCACTTCGGTGGCCTTGGGCGATTTGGATACAGCCGAGGTGCACAGCGGGATCAACAGCGAGTTGCTCCTTTGGGGATACCGGGTTTCGGCTTGGAGTGGAGCAGATTTGATGGGGACGAGCAGTCCTGCACCGGTGCCAGATTTTCGGGCAACAGCGGGCGACAACCGCGTCACCCTGAGTGTGCTTCCCGGTCGGCCGTGGAGCGATACAGCGTTCGTGTTCCACCGCGTTTTGGAAGACGGCAGTTTGCAATTGCTCGACACCATGTCCGTCCCCCTTCTGGTGGATTCTGGACTGGTCAACGGGGAGCAGTCCTGCTACCGGGTGCGCACCTTGGGAACTTACGGCGCCGAAAACATTTTGGACCCCATCGAAAACTGGAGCGCGGTGCGGTGCGCAACGCCCTACGACCTGGAGCCGCCATGCCCCCCCGTGCTCAGCGTGACCCCGGACTGTTCGGCAGAAGAAGTCACCTTGTCGTGGCCGCGATTGACCTGCGCCGACGACGTGATGTCTTACCGGGTCTACCGCAGCGACAGCCTTTCGGGCCCGTTGGAATTGCTCTTCGAGCTGGACAATGTAGAGGACACGTCCATCACATTGTCTGCAGAAGATTGGGGCAATACCATTGCCGGGTGCTGGGCAGTTTCCGCTTTGGACAGCCTGATGCCAGGGCCGAATGGTGAACTCCGGCGCAATGAGAGTGCCTTGAGCGACACCCTGTGCACGGACAACTGCCCATTCTATTTCTTGCCCAACGTCTTTACGCCCAACCTGGACGGTGCCAACGACCTCTACCGTCCCTTCCCTTGGAAGTTCGTTGACAGTGTGGATTTCCGGGTGTTTAACCGCTGGGGAGAGGAGGTCTGGCGGTCCACTGACCCCGACTTGGGGTGGGACGGGCTGCACCAGAGGACAGGGGTGATGTGCGCCGATGGGGCCTTCCATTACACTTGCACGGCCTACACCAGAAGGTTGGTCGGCACCGTTCCCGAGCGTTTCTCGGGCACGGTTCAAATGCTGGGTGGGGTGGCCCCTCCAGGAGAATAAAGCACCACTGATGTTTACGGGTATCATAGAGTCCATGGGCACCATCCTCGACGTGAGGACAGAAGGAACCAATCGGCATTTCACATTCAAGGCCGAAATGACCTCCGAGCTAAAGGTGGACCAGAGTGTCGCCCACGATGGGGTCTGCCTCACAGTGGTCTCCATTGAAGGGCAGAGCTATACCGTCACTGCGGTTGAGGAGACCTTGGCTCGGACCACCTTGGGAACGTGGCAGGTGGACGACCTCGTCAACCTCGAGCGCTGCACGCGCTTGGGCGACCGGCTGGATGGACACATCGTTCAAGGTCATGTGGATACCACGGCAGAAGTGGTGGACATCGATGCCCGCGACGGCTCATGGAATGTGCATTTTCGACACGCCCGCGCTCCGCACCACCTGACGGTGGCCAAAGGGTCCATCACGGTGAATGGGGTGTCCCTCACGGTGGTGGATTCCACAGAAGACGGATTCAGCATCACGGTGATCCCCTACACATGGGACCATACCGGGTTCCACCGTCTCAAGACGGGGGACAGTGTCAACCTCGAGTTTGACGTGGTGGGCAAATACGTGGCCGCATTGGTGGCGCGTCAAAGCTGATCCGCCAACACCTTTACTTCAGCTTGCTGCGCAGCACAAAGTTCTGCCCCAGATAGACCTTGCGCACCTGAGGGTCGTCGGCCAACTCCTCTGCAGTTCCGGCTTTGAGGATGTGCCCTTCGAACAGCAGGTAGGCGCGGTCGGTGATGTGCAGCGTTTCTTGGACATTGTGATCGGTGATCAGGATGCCAATGCCCTTGGTGCGCAGTTGGCTCACGATCTGCTGTATGTCCTCAACGGCGATGGGGTCCACGCCGGCAAAAGGTTCATCGAGCAGGATGAATTTGGGGTCGGCAGCCAGGGCACGGGCGATTTCCGTTCTGCGCTTTTCGCCTCCGCTGAGCACATCGCCCCGGTTCTTCCGCACATGCACAAGGCCAAACTCTTCCAACAAAGCTTCTAGCCGGTCTTGGCGCTCCTTGGGGTCGTTTTTGTGGAGCTCGAGTACGGCCAATATGTTGTCTTCCACACTCAGCTTTCGAAACACCGAAGGTTCCTGCGGGAGGTATCCAATGCCCCGCTGGGCCCTCCGGTACATGGGTTCCCGTGTGATGTCGTGTGTGCTTCCTTCGCCGTCGACCAAAGTCACGCCCCCTGCATCGGGTCGCACCAAGCCCGTGACCATATAAAACGAGGTCGTCTTACCGGCGCCATTTGGCCCGAGCAGCCCCACCACTTCCCCGGTTTTGACCTCAAAGGAAACCTCGTCCACCACCTTTCGGCGGCCGTATTGCTTGACGAGTTGGTTTGCGGAGAGCTTCATGCGATGGCGAAGGTCGGTGGTTTCACGGGTTCGCACTGCGCTCCTCCTTGTCTCGGCGTTTTTGAATGCGCCGGGCTTGAAGGATCCCGATTTCATAAAGACCCAGAACGGGCAGCGCCACCAAGACTTGACTCGTGAGGTCTGGCGGGGTAATGATCGCCGCAATCACGAGCGTAACAACCAACGTGTGCTTTCGAAATTTTCGGAGTGAGGTCGGGGTCACCAGGCCGAGCTTGGCCAAGAAGTGGACCACCACGGGAACCTGGAAAATCAAACCTGCAGCCAAGGTGATGCTGGCCACCGTCTTGAGGTAGCTCATGAGGGCAATCCGCGCTTGAACATCTCCGATTTCATAGTGGCCCAGAAACTGCAAGCTCAAAGGAGCGATGACGAAGTACCCAAAGCACACCCCCAGAAAAAACAATCCCGTCGCCGCCCAGGTCACACCGCGTGCAGCCGTGGCTTCTGAACTGTGGAGGCCCGGCCGAATGAACCGCCAGATTTGTTGAAACGTTAGCGGAAACGACAGGATGAACCCGCCGATGGCCGAGACCAGAATGTGCGCCGAGAAATTGCCAAGCATGGTGGTGTTGATCAACTCGTAGTTGATTTCTGTGACGCACAAGCGGTCTCCGGCTCCGGTGAATTGCCCCAAGGCGCACCAGGCCCGAAATGTGATGAAGTCGGGGTTTCTCGGAGCAAAAATGAGCCGTTCAAAGACCCAGTCTTTCATCACAAAGAGCGTGATGCCACCTGTGAGAATGCCGATTAAGGCAAAAAAGAGCCGCCGTCGCAATTCCTCGAGGTGGTCCATAAACCCCATCTCCTCTTTCTGTTGAACGTCTTCTTGGCCCATGCTGATCGTCTGTGAGGATTAACGGATGCCAGCATCCATCAATTGGTGCAGGTGCACAAATCCCAAGAACGCACCACCCTCGTCGGTCACAAGAATTTGAGAGATCCGCTTGGATTCCAATATATCCAGCGCTTCAATGGCGCGGGTGGCGGACGTCAGACAGCGGGGTTGGGTTTGCATGACGTCAGCTGCGCGCAAAGAAGACCATGTGTCGGGCTCCCGTTCGAGTGCCCTTCGGAGGTCACCATCGGTGACGATTCCCTGAAGCGTAGTGCCCTCCATGACGGCCGTAGCGCCGACACGTCCTTGGGAAACCGCCATCACAACATCGCGAAGGCCCGCCTCGGGGGACACGCTCACGCGGTGTTCAGGGACCAGCAGATCGCCCACATTGAGCAGCAACCTTCGGCCCAAGCTGCCACCGGGGTGGTGGCGCGCAAAATCGTCGCTGCTGAAACCGCGGGCCTCCATCAGGGCCATGGCGAGCGCGTCGCCCATGGCAAGCTGCGCGGCAGAACTTGTGGTGGGGGCGAGGTCGTAGGGACAGGCCTCTTGGTCGACCGAGACGTCGAGCACAACGCCGGCAGCGCGGCCCACCGGGCTGTCTGGCCTGCCGACCATGGCCATCAAATTCAAGTCTCGCGCCTGCAGCATGGGGAGCAGCGCGATGAGTTCAGCGGTAGCGCCGCTTTTGGAGACGGCCATGACGACATCGCCTTCCGAAACGAGTCCCAAATCACCGTGCAGGGCGTCGGCAGCATGAAGAAATGCGGCAGCGGTGCCAGTGCTGTTCAGTGTGGCTACAGTCTTTCTGGCGACATCCGCACTCTTTCCGATGCCGGTGAACACCAATTTTCCCCCGCGCTGGGTGCCTTCTAAAATTTGCAGGACCGCTTGCTCAAAGGCAGGACCGATTCGCGCCTCAAGTGCGCCAATCGCCTTGGCCTCCAGGCGGATGGTGTGCTGAGCCGATTGCAGCCAAGGGGCATGATTGGATGACGGTGGCATATTGGTTGGAGTGGTTGACAAATCCTTGGGTTCCGAGGATTGATATATGGGCGCGGTTGGACTATATTGAAGTCGCCAAAGTTAGATGGAGACGCCCGTAGACTCTTTCCTGCATGCCGGCTCTTTGGTCGGCTCCTCTCTCAAAGAGGGACTTGCCCGTTTTTTCGGCTTCAACCAGTTCAAAGGAGAACAGGAAGAAGTCATGGCAAGCCTCATGGAGGGACGCAATGCTTTTGTGATCATGCCGACAGGTGGAGGGAAGTCCCTCTGCTATCAACTTCCCGCTTTGCTGCAGGAAGGGACGGCCATCGTCGTCAGTCCCCTCATCGCATTGATGAAGAACCAAGTGGACGCCATTCGCGGCCATTCTGACGATCCCGACATCGCCCACTTCTTGAACAGTTCTCTCACCAAGAATGAGATGCTCAGGGTCAAAGAAGCGGTGGCCACCGGAAAGACCAAGCTGCTTTACGTCGCTCCGGAATCGCTCAACAAAAAGGAAAACGCAGACTTTTTGCGCTCGGTCCGCCTCAGTTTCTTCGCCATTGATGAGGCGCACTGCATTTCAGAATGGGGGCATGATTTCCGACCGGAATACCGGAGGTTGAGGGAGATCATTGACGGCATTGGCAAGTTTCCCATCATCGCATTGACGGCGACAGCCACGCCCAAAGTCCAGAACGACATCCAGAAAAACCTCGGCATTCTGGAAGCCGATGTCTACAAGGCCAGCTTCAACCGGCCCAACCTTTTCTATGAGGTGAGGCCCAAGGAGAACGCCATCAGGCAGGTCGTCCAGTATACCCAGGAGCACAAAGGCCGCAGTGGCATCATCTACTGCCTCAGCCGCAAAAAAGTCGAAGAAATCGCCGAAACCTTGAAGGTGAACGGCATCAAGGCAGCCCCATACCACGCCGGAATGGATGCCGCGCACCGTTCTCGCATGCAGGATGAGTTCCTCATGCAAGACGTGGATGTGATTGTGGCCACCATCGCTTTCGGAATGGGCATCGACAAGCCCGATGTGCGGTTCGTCATTCACTACGACATGCCCAAGTCGCTGGAGGCCTATTACCAAGAAACCGGCCGAGCAGGCCGCGATGGTGGGGAGGGGCATTGCATCGCATTTTATGGGATCCAAGACATGGAGAAGATGGAGAAGTTCCTCTCCGGAAAGCCCATTGCAGAACGTGAAATCGGGATGCAGTTGTTGCAAGAAGTTTCCGGCTATGCCGAAACGCCCACTTCGCGCAGACAGTACATCCTCCACTATTTCGGAGAAGAGTTTGACCCCAATTCCGGTCCTGGATGGGACATGGACGACAACGCCCGCAACCCGCCAGAGTCCTACGCAGGACAAGAAACGGCGGTCCATTTGCTCAAGTTGGTAAAGGCCACGGGCGGCAAGCGTCGGGGAGGTTTCCTGTGTGACATTCTCTTGAACCGAGAAACCCAAGAAACCAGCACCTACGGCGGCACCGAACAGGTCGCCGAATTCAAAGGCACTGGAGAAGGGATGGCCGATGCCGACGAATGGGCCGGCATCATCCGACAGGTGACGCTCGCCGGGTTCTTGCAGAAAAAAACAGAGGAGTTCGGTGTGCTTTCGCTCACCGAAAAAGGGGAGGAATACTTGGCAAACCCTACGGCTTTGACACTCTATCGTCCAAAGCCGATGAGGGTGACCACCACGACCGAGTCGGCCACAGGTGCTGCCTTGGATCAGCCGTTGTTCGATTTGCTCAAAGCCCTGCGCAAAGACGAAGCCGACAGGCTGGAATTGCCGCCTTTTGTGGTGTTCTCCGACGTCAGCCTCGAAGAGATGGCGACCCACTACCCCTGCAATGACGACGAGCTCCTCATGATCAATGGGGTGGGGTCTTCCAAAGTCAGAAAGTTCGGAGTGCCCTTCATCAAGCTCATCAAGGGGTATGTAGAGGACGAGGAGATTGACCGTCCGAGCGACACCGTGGTGCGCAGTGTAGCGGGCCGGAACGCATCAAAGGTGACCATCATCCAAAAGCTGGACCGGCGTATGTCCCTCGAAGACATTGCTGCCGCACAAAAAAGCACAGTGGATGAGCTTCTCGGCATGATCGAAGGCATCGTCGCCTCGGGAACCAAAGTGGGCTTGGACTACATCATCGAGGAATACCTCGACGAAGAAAGCATTGAAGAGCTTTGGGAGTGTTTCATGGAAACCGAGAACGGCACCATGGAAGAGGTGTTGGAGGAAATGGACGATGCATACAGCGAAGAGGAAATTCGCCTGGTGCGCATCAAGTTCATGAGTGAGGTGGCCAACTGAGCCCGCCCGCCTGGTCTTTTAAGCTTCAGTTGCCGCCAACCAGGCCATCATGGCCGTTCCAGTTGTGAGCGCGCGTTCGTCAATGTCGAACCCGGCAGTATGCAAGCCCGACCGGCAGCCCGGTCCGTCACCACCCGTTCCCAACCGATAGAAGCAGCCATCAACTTCGCGTTGATAGAAGCTGAAGTCTTCGCCGGTCATGCGGAGGGGGAGGTCGACCACGTGCTGTTCTCCGAGCAACTCGATGGCGCGCGCTCGGCACGAGGCGGTCAGGGCAGGGGCATTGATGACGGGAGGATACCCAATGGCCAGGTCCACTTCAGCAACGGCGCCATAGGCTTCCGCAGTGCCCACAGCGACCCGCTTGATGGCCGCGCGCAGGCTGTCCGCCGTCGCCATGTCATAGGTGCGGAGCGTTCCGTCGAGGACGACGTCATCGGGGATGACATTGCGGGCATGTCCACCTCGGATTTTGCCGATGGTCAGCACAGCGGGTTGCGTGGGGTCGCAAGAACGGCTCACCACCGTTTGAAGGGCCGCAATGACGTGTGCGGAAACCACGATGGGGTCGATGGTGCGGTGGGGAAGAGCGGCATGGCCGCCTTTGCCCACAATGCGGATGCGCAATTCATCGGCAGCGGCCATGTAGGCTCCACTGCGGAACCCGACAGTTCCCGCATCCAATTGAGGGTATACGTGCTGGCCCACAATGCCGTCTACCAGCGGTCCACCAGCTTGGCGGGGGCCGGTGGTGGGCGCGTCGGTGCGCAGTGCCCCCTCTTGAACCAAGATGGAGGCCCCGCCGGGCAGGTTCTCTTCGCCCGGCTGAAACACGCAATGCACCGTTCCCGACCATTGATCCCGCGTGGCTTGAAGTGCTTCAACAGCGCCCAGCAAGCAAGCGGTATGGGCATCGTGTCCACAAGCGTGCATCCAACCGGGAATGGCGCTGGCATGGGGACGGTCGACTTCCTGTATGGGCAAGGCGTCCATATCGGCGCGCAAGGCCATGCTCCGTGTACCTGCGTCCGTGCCTTCGACCTTGGCGATGATGCCGGCAGCACCATGGTCTGCGCACCAGCCGTCAGAGAAGGCGATCCCCATACCGCGCAATGCTGCGGCCACATAGGCCGATGTTTTCGTTTCTCCGAAGGAGGGCTCAGGATGGCGGTGCAGGTGACGGCGGTGTTGGACCACGTTTTCCCGGGTGGCCTGTACAGCGGTAAGCAGGGCAGATTTCAGCATGGCGAAGGGGTCAAGGTGCCCACCACAGGGCGCGGCCAGCGCTCCAGATCATGCGGACGGCAGCATAGAGCATGATGAGGCCAAAGGCGAGGCGAACTTTCATGGGGTTCATGGACAGCGCAAAACGGCTTCCGAGCCATCCGCCCAACACAAAGGCCACCACCATGATGCCGGCGGCGCGAATGTCCAGTTCGCCGGCTTTCCAGTAATTCATGACCGCGAGCGCACCGATGGGGGGAAGCATCAGCGCGAGGCTGGTGCCCTGGGCGGCCATCTGAGACATGCCCATGAAGTACATCAATGCAGGGACGATGAGCAGCCCGCCGCCAATGCCTATGAAGCCACTGAGGCAACCTGCAGCCGCGCCAATGAGCAGCAATATGATGATCGTATTTGCGTCTAAGGGCATGTGGCGCATCAGAAATCCGTGGTGAGCGACAATTGGAAAACACGGTCCAAAATGAGGCCGTCGTCTACCCCCCAACCCCAGTCTGCGCGAACAAAGTAGCCGAGCAGCTGGCTGCGCAAACCAAATCCAAAGTCCCAAATGATGGGCTCCCGATTGTTGGCGACGTTCACCGAGACGGGGTATTGGTCGACGGTGCTGCTGTTGAAGGAGTTCTCGTCGCTGTACGGGTCTTGGCCTGTCCAAGCCGAACCAACATCAAAGAAGCCCACCGCCTGGAAATGCTCCATGAATGGCGTCAGGCTCTTGCGAGGGGACAGCGTGGCAAAGACGGGAATGCGCACTTCGGCATTGCCGACGACGAAGCTGGTGCCATTGCGCACGTTGCGCACGAAACCCCGCATGGGCGTCGCGGCAGTTTGGTAGGCAAAGTTTCCATCGGGGATGGGCATGGCCCCGTCGACTGCGGTGAGCAGAGATTCGTGCACACCACCGAGGTAATGCAGCACCCCGCGCTCCCCAAAGGAAGTGTTGCCTGCGGCGCGCATGCACAAGGTGATGCGGCGAAACAGCGGCAGGTAGCGGCGCGCATCAAATCCGGCCACCAAGAGCATGCCTCCGGCGCCATCGGGTGGCGCCAGCATTTCCATCCAGGCCTTGGCGCGGGTGCCGTTGCGGATGTTCAGGCTGAGTTCTCGGCTGTCGTCGAACACCCAGCTCACTGTGCCACCGATTCCCTGAACATACAGGTCGTCGCGGCTGGCATTGAAGGGGTCCGTCGCGAGCAAGGAAACCCGATCCAAGCGGTAGGTGAGCTGCGCCCTCACACTCATCGTCTCAGAAAACGGAATGGTTCGGCGGTAGTGCACGGCGTGGGTGTGCGTGCGGGTCAAGGCGCCCAGCTCTGCATTGACCCCTTCATTGCCTTGGCGCTCAATGATCCATTCACGGTCCACCTTGCGCTCCAAGTTTTTGTTGGAGACCACAAATGTGGAGTTCTGCAAGCTGCCCGCTAAGCGCAAGCCCCCGACCCATTTGATGTCTTCGAATAGGTCTGAAATTCCAATTTTGAGCAACCCGCTCAGTCCAGGAAAGCTGCCAGCAGCACCAGTAAAAGGCTGATAAAATGACGTCGCGAAACTGTTGTCTACCTGGCTCAGCAGTTGATCCAAAGCATAGTTCCTCCGGTACGGCAATGGGGTCGAAATGGGGGGCAATTCGGCCACAGGTTCTACCGATGGTCCTGAGGGTGACGTGCTGTTCCTGTCTGAATCAGGATTGCCCAAAGCCCGTTCTGATTCGAAGGTGTAATTGCGGTAATCAACCTGACCTGGCAGCAATGTCAGGTTGTCTTCGGGCAAATAGTCCCAAGGCTTCTGAGAGGAGGGGACGGCTTCGGCGCCCACTTCGTTCATGGCCGCCTTGAGCGGTGGAGGAGGCAGGTCACCTTTCTGCCAGCGGGGCCGGCCTTGCTCGATCGCAATCGCCTCCCAGCCATCGCGGGACTCTAAAAGTTTCAACTCGGCGACTTGACCCCCGGTGTGAAACCACGGCGCTTTTCGTGTAAAGTACCGGTAATGGATGGCTGTATCCACCCTCAGAATGGCGCTGTCCCTTTTGGCCATGTGCATGATGCTCGGCTGCCCAGCCAGTTGGTATGCCATGGTGGCGGCATCCAATGCCAAGGGCCGGACCTCGTCTTCTTCTGGAGTATCGGTGATGCGCTCCATCGTTTGCGCGTCCAGGTCATAGAGCCACAGGTCTCGCGGACGGTTCACGGGAACCGCCGGGTTGCTGTTGAGGTCGTCTTCCCCTGGCCTGTTGCTGCTAAACAACAGACTGCGACCGTCGGGCATCCAGTCGGGATTGAGGTCGTCCCACCCGTCTTCCCACAAAGGCACCTGAGATCCTGCCAATGTGTTGTAGACGTAGAGGTCCGTTTTGCCGGCGCGCACACCGCTGAATGCGATGCGGCGGCCATCGGGCGACCAGTCCAAGTCGATCACCTTCTCGATGCGGAACAGCTCTTTCTCGTTGGATTCCCCCGAGGCCGCATCGGAAATGGTCAGGAAGACGCGTCCTTTTTCTTCGTGGATGTGGGCGAGCACCGGCAGGCTCGGGTGCCAAGCGAGCACAGGGTAAGTGTCGTCTACGATGCGTGTCAGCTTGTGGTCCACCTTGGCAATGCACCGCTTGCGCTCTCCATCGCTCCACCACACGCGCACCTGTCCCCGCTCATCGGTGACCCAGGCGGTCCAGCGCCCATCGGCGGAGGAAGAGAAGTTGCGGTGGGCGTACTTGCGGCGGCCCCGGTGAGGCAGGGCGCCCATATGGGCAGAGCGAAGCTGGGTGGTCGTGGTTTCGGCCAGCACACCGTTTTCTAAGTTGGAATCCCATCCAATGGCCTGCCCCACCGAATGGTGCGCCTGGGCAGCAGAGAGCAAGCCTTCGAGGTCCATGCCAATCCGCCTAAAGCCCGCATCGACCGTGCGTCCCGCTTTGAACCCACTGAGCACTTCCAACGCCGACTGCCTGCCAAAAGTCTCGAGCACAAAGCGCCAAACAGCTTCCGCTGCAATGCGCCGCTCCTCCCCAACGAGCACCTGAAGTTGCGGGATGAGGGCGCGGTTGGTCAGGTCCTCCAACTTGGCTTGATCGGCTCCGCTGATCGGTCCCGACAGCGCGGCGACCATGCCCTCTTCCATCCACGGCGGAAGCTCGAACAACTGGCTGTTTTTGACCACGTCTTTCCAATCGTCACCAAAGATGTATTGGCGCAACAAGATGCGGTGGAGCCCCTTGCGCAGCTGAAGACGAAAAGCAGCGTGGTCCCCGTCATACCAGGCGAATAGCTTTTTGCCATAAATCAGGGTGGACCCTCCAATGTTGCTGGCAGAGGAGCCATCAATGCCGATGTTGCTCTGCCTGAATTCTGCGTGTTTGTTGAAGACCAACACCTCCACTGGCCCGGAAAGGCGCCGCTGAAAGGTCGACTCGACATCAGGGAGGTCCATCACCAAAGCGTTCATGCCATACTCGGCCAAGTCCCGCCCTCCTTGATAAAAGTGCAGTTCAAATGGATCGCCAGAGAGGTACTGCCAGTCGAAGGTGCGGTATTGCACCCGCTGCTGACCAAACGCCATGTCGAGCCCATTGTGGAATTGGCCCATCAACGTAGACGAACCGAAGGCACAACAACCCAATACCAAGGCCAGGATGTTCCTAAGCTGCGTTGTGAACGACATCGAACCCGGAATGTACAAACTGCACACGCGGATTCACCCGGATAGGGGAACTTGCAGACCATGTTTGTACAGGCTTGCAACGCTTTTTCTGAAAACACGGTCCTTCTGCCCGATGGCGAAGGGGGCGTGGCCGTCATTGACCCTGGTTTTTCTGCCCCACAAGAGTGGGAGTGGTTCGATGCCGTGCTCGCTGAACACAGCCTGCAGCCCAATGCGGTGTGGCTGACCCACGCCCATTTGGACCATGTGATGGGCTGCCACGAGATGCACAAACGGTATGGTCTGCGGCCCCGATTGCACAGTTTGGACCGGCCCACCTATGAGATGGCGCATTGGGCAGCGGAGCGCTACGGCGTGGCGCTTGACCCCCTGCCCGAGTGCGACGGCGAGGACTTTGAGGACGGTCAACGTCTGGTGCTGGGCCAACTTGAATTGACCGTCAGACATACCCCAGGCCATGCCCCGGGCCACGTGGTGTTTGTAGATGAACGCAACGCCCGTGTCATCGGAGGTGATGTGCTCTTCCAAGGCAGCATCGGGCGCACGGATTTGCCAGGGGGAGACCCCGATCAACTGGCATCGAGCATCGAGAAAGCGCTGTACACCTTGCCGGATCACTACACCGTGGTGCCTGGGCATGGACCTGCGACGACCATCGGAGTGGAAAAGGCGGGCAACCCCTTTGTCAATGCTGCTGGCACGGGGATGCTGCAGCGCAAGTGATTCAAGGGGGTTGAACCCTGTTGCCAATAATGGAGCAGGCTGGAGGGCCTTTGGCTTTTAGGCCTTCAGGAGGGTAAACGAAAACGTAGAGCCCTTGCCTTGGGTCGAGCGCACGGAGATGCTCTGGTCGTGCGCCTCAATGATGTGCTTGACAATCGCCAACCCCAGTCCGCTGCCCCCTGCATTGCGAGAACGGCTCTTGTCGACCCTGTAGAAGCGCTCAAAAATCCGGGGCAGGTGTTCTTCGGACATGCCCAGTCCATCGTCCGCCACTTCCACCAAAACCTGCTCTTCCATGTCGTAACAGCGGATCTGGGTGGTGCCCTTTTCTCTGCCGTACCTCAGGCTGTTTGAGACCAGGTTGGTGATGACCTGTTCGATTTTTCCGGCGTCCCCTTGGACGTCGATTTTGCGTGTTCCGTCCTCCACAAAAACCACATTGATGTCCACCCTTTTGGCGCGTTGTTCAAGCTGGTCCATTACCTCCCGGACCAAATGGCCCAGGTCAAAAGTGGACACGTCCAGCTCCAAAGAGCCCCCTTCAATCTTCGTGATGACGTCCAAGTCATCGATGAGGCTCGCCATGCGGTCCACGTTTTTGGCAGCCTTCATGAGGAATTTGCGGTTGTGTTCAGGGTCCTCAAGCGCCCCCTCAAGCAAGGTCAGGATGTAGCCTTGAATGTTGAATACCGGGGTTTTTAATTCGTGGGCGAGGTTGCCGATGAACTCCTTTCGAAAGGTGTCTTGCTCCTTGAGCAAGGAAATCTCATTGACTTTTTCGGTGGCCCAGTCCATCACGTCGAGCCGGACTTTTTCCATCACATCTTCCCCCATATGCACATCCCGTGCGCGCTCCTTCGTGCTCTTGAACCGGTGGATGTTTTTGTAGATGATCCGAACTTTCTGGTAGATGAACTTCTCGATGGCGCTGTAGATGATCGCCGTGGAAAGCGCAAACAAGGCCAACACCCCCAACGCGAGTGCCTGCACCGGAGCTTGAACGCCATACATCCAGAAAACGGTCGTGACGCTGGCGGTGCCAAACAAGGTGACGAGAAGGGCGCACACCAGCGCGACGCCCCGGGGTGTGCGGATGTTCATTCCTCTTCGAACTTATATCCGACGCCCTTGACAGTCTTGAAATAGTGGTCGCCCAGCTTCTCCCTGAGCTTGCGAATGTGGACATCGATGGTGCGGTCTCCTACGACCACGTCGTTGCCCCAAACTTGGGTCAGAATTGTACTTCTGTTGAAGACCTTTCCGGGCTGCGTTACCAGCAAGGACAGCAATTCGAATTCCTTTTTGGGCAAGCTCAACTCTTTCCCATCGCGGATCACGATATACCGGTCTCTGTCGATGGTGATGGTTTTTCCCTTGAATACTTCTTGGCCCCGATCGGATTTCTTGCCCCTACGCAGCAAGGCCTTGATCCGGCTCAACAGCACGCGGGGTTTGATGGGCTTGGTGATGTAGTCATCGGCGCCGGCGTCGAAGCCAGCGATTTGACTGTAGTCCTCTCCACGGGCGGTCAAAAAGGCGATGACAGTGCCATCCAACTTGGAGTTTTCCCGCATTTCGATGCACGTTTCCATGCCGTCCATCTCGGGCATCATGACATCGAGCAGGATCAAGTCAGGTGCAACTTTCTCGGCGATTTCGATGGCCTCTCGACCATTTCCGGCGGTGTACACGGCAAACCCCTCCTTTTCCAAGTTGTATTGGACCAATTCGAGAATGTCTGGCTCGTCATCCACAACGAGGATCGTTTGACTGTCCATGGCGGGTTGGGTTCTTGGCAGAAAAATAGACAGCGCAGCCTGCAGTTCAGGGCTCTTGTGGGCGCGTTGTGAATGCTTTGAGCGTGATAGTGTGCACGGGGGTCTTTAGGTCAGGAACCTTCCAGGTCACTTATTTCAACGTGACGCTAAGCCGTTGGTCCAATTGTCCGCAGATCCGTTCAACGGTTTTTTCGATGGCCTTTTCGCTCAGGGTTTTCTCGGCATCCTGCAGTTGGATGGAGATGGCGTAAGACGTCTTCTCGGTCTTTTCGTCGTGGTACACGTCAAACAAATTGACCTCTCGAAGCAGTTTGCCCCCCGTTTGGCGGACGACGCCTTCGATGCCAGCATAGGTCACACCCGCGGGAACTTGCAGGCTCAAGTCCCTGCGAACCGATGGGAATCGGGCCAGTTCATGCGCCTTGATTTTGCTTTTTCCAGACCATTTGACCAAACCACCAAAGGGCAGGTCTGCGTGGAAGACGTCGGCGTCGAGTCCAAATTTGCGAGAGAGGGCGGGGTGCACCAGGCCGGCGCGCACCGAGAACCCTTTGGGGCCTTTCCACTCCAGGCCTTCTTTGAACAGATCGCCGCCTGGAAGGCGCGCGCATTGCAGCCCAGCCACACCACACTGGGTGAGCAGGGCCTCCACAGCACCTTTCAACCAAGACATGCCGTCTTGATCCAGTTTGCGCCAGCTTTCCGGGGCGGTCTGCCCCGACACCGTCAGTGCCAGCCGCTCGGATTCAACGTGTCCGCCTTGACCGTCTTCGGCGTACACCTTGCCGAACTCAAAGATCGACAGGTCCGGGCGCTGGTGGTTCTTGTTGCGGGCCACGGTTTCGAGCCCCTGAAACAGAAGCGATTGCCGCATGGCATCCAATTCGGAGCTCAGTGGATTGAGCAAAATGACCGCCCGGTCGGGATTGAGGCTCAGGTCTTCCGCGAGTTTGAGGTGCTCGGAGGGGACCAACGAATTGTGCATGACTTCGTGGAAGCCTCGGCCCACGAGGGTGCGCGCAAGGTCATTGCGGAGCTGTTCGGGGTCAGGATGTGGCTTGGGCGAGAGCGACACGGTCATCCTTCCGGGAAGCGGAATGTGATCGTATCCGTGGATGCGCAAAATTTCTTCGACCACATCTGCTGGGCGCGTGACGTCCCTGCGGTATGCGGGCACACTCAGTTGGAGGGCGCCGTTTTCTTCTGACAAAATCCCAATGTCGAGGCTGGCCAAGATGCCTTTGACGCGCTGTGGGTCCAAGGAGACGCCAATCATGGTGTCCAGGGTATGCCAGCTCAGCTCCACTTGGGCGCCTTGAGGCAATTCACCGGAGAAGACCTGCAACCCGCCGTCGGGTGTGGCGCCCGCACATTCTGCAAGGAGGGAGACGGCTTTTTCCATCCCTGATGCGGTCATTTCGGGGTCGACGCCACGCTCAAAGCGGAAAGAGGCATCGGTAGAAAGGGTGTGCCGCTTGGCACTCTTGCGAATGGTGACAGGCTCGAACCAGGCGCTTTCCAAAAAGACCGAGGTGGTTCCCTCTTGAACGCCGCTGTGGGCGCCGCCAAATACGCCAGCGAGGCACATGGGTTTTTCCGCGTCTGCGATCACCAAATCGGCCGCAGTAAGTGTCATTTCCTTGCCGTCCAACGCGGTAAAGGCCTCGCCTTCTGTGGCCTTTCGGACGCGGACCTGTTGGCCAGCAATGCGGTCGGCATCAAAAGCATGCAAGGGCTGTCCCAAGTCGTGCAGCACGTAATTGGTCACGTCTACAACGTTGTTTTTGGGCTCCAAACCAATGGCGCGAAGGCGCTGTTGCAGCCATTCGGGCGATGGTCCAACCTGCACGTTGCGCAGGGTGATGCCCAAATAACAGGGGGCGCCATGGGCGTCCTCCACATGCAGGGAGATGGGGCCTTTTCCTTCGGCAAGCGCATGGGGAGCTGCGGCAGTCAACGCCGGCACACCTTCGCCAGTTCCAGTGCCACCATTCCACAACAAGGCCGCCCGAAGGTCCCGCGCCACGCCAATGTGGCCCATGGCATCGGTTCGGTTCGGGGTCAGTCCAATCTCAATCCGGTGGTCACTTTCCACGCCCAAGGCGCCAGCAGCACCTGCCCCAACTTTGGCCGAAGCATCGAGTACGAGGATGCCGTCGTGCCCTTTTCCAAGGCCCAATTCGTCTTCGGCGCAGATCATGCCTTCGGAAACTTCACCTCTGATTTTGCCCTTCTTGATTTTGAAAGGATCCCCCTCGGTAGGGTGGCATACAGCGCCTACAGTGGCCACGATGACCTTCTGTCCTGCCGCCACATTGGGGGCGCCACACACGATGTTCAGCGGAGCATCACCTCCTGTGTCTACCGTCGTCACCCGAAGACGGTCCGCATTGGGGTGCTGCTCGCAGGTCAGGACTTCGCCGACCACCATGCCCTTCAGACCGCCAGGCACAGCAGGAATTTCCTCCACACCCTCGACCTCCAGTCCCGTGGCCGTCAGTATATCGGAAATGGCTTGCGCATCGAGGTCTTGTTGTTGATTGATGGGGAGCCAAGTCCTGAGCCAATCGAGGGAAACGTTCATGCGGCTGGTTTTTTTGCGGACGATGGAAGTACGTCAGATCGCACGCGAATTTAATCCATGAAACAAAGCTTTTGAGCGGCTGAAGGCGAATGATGGGTTCCCGCGAAAGCCTTTAATATCTTACAGCCGTAGAATGCTTCGTTGTGGAGTGCTTCTTCTTGCTACAATTTCGACGCCGTGAAAAAGATTCTCATCATCGAGGACAACCAGTTTCTTCGGACTACTACCGCTGATATTCTGCAGTTGGCGGGATATGAAGTCATTCAAGCTGAGCATGGCAAGGCAGGGGTCGATCGGGCCCAATTGGACCGTCCCGATATGATCGTGTGTGATGTGGAAATGCCCGAACTGGACGGTTACGGTGTGCTGCATTACCTCTCAAACGATCCAAAGACAGCCATGATTCCGTTTATTTTCTTGACTTCAAGAGACGGAGCTGAAGAAATGAGAAGGGGGATGTCCAGCGGCGCCGACGATTATTTGGTGAAGCCGTTCAGCGAAGCTGACCTCCTGGCGACCATCGAGGTGCGCCTCAAGAAAAGTGCCATCCTCCAACGCGAATACGGACGCCCACCACAGCGGCTCAATGAATTCATTGCCGACGCCACTGAGCAAGGCGGGATTCCGGGCATCGATGTTGGAGACAGGCCGCGGCGTTTCGGCGCAGGGCAGGTGCTCTTTTCAGAGGGAGACGCCACCAACAATGTCTACTATGTCGCCTCGGGCGTGGTCAAGGTGTTCCGCACCGACAACTACGGCAAGGAATTGATCATCGAACTGTGCAAGCCCGGAGATTTCTTGGGCCACATGGACGTCCTTAAAGGTTTGGAGTACACCAGCGCTGCCGAAGTGCTAGAGGATTCTGAAGTGCACCTCATTCCGCGCAAAGTCTTCTTGGACTTGATGCACCGAAACCGCGACGTGGCCATGCGATTTATCCGCATGCTGGCCGGCGAGGTGACCCAGAACCAAGAGCGGCTGTTGGCCTTGGCCTATGCCTCTGTTCGGGAGCGCACGGCGCAGGCGTTGTTGGATTTGAGCGACCGATTCAAGGAGTCTGAAACCAAGCCTCAGCTGAGCAGGGAAGACCTCGCAGGGATGGTGGGAACCGCAAAGGAGAGCCTGATCCGTGCCCTGAGCGATTTCAAATCTGATGGTTGGGTGAGCCTGAAAGGCAAAAATGTCCTCATCGAAGATGAGGTATCCCTCAAGCGCTTTGCGGGCCGATAAGGTCTGCGGGATTGTCCCCGAAGTATTCCAATAAGCCCCTTCGAATCAGCACGTCTTGCTGTTTGGGTTCCAGTTCTGGCAACGGCACTTTCTCTTCGAAATGGGGCCAGCCTTCTTCGTCGCGTCCCACAAAAGCATAGAAGCCTTCCGGCACCATGACCGTGCACACAGCGACGTGCATCAGGTCCATTTTTTCGTCTTTTTTGAAGGTGCGAAAACCCTGGCCCAACTCTTGGACACCCACCAAAAACAGGATGTCTTGCAGGTCCATACCTCCTCCAAACCGTTTTTCGAGAACGGTGAGAAGGTTGCGCCAGCGGGTTTCAAATTCGACGTCCATAGAGAACTACAATGGTAGGAAAACAGAAAGGAGAGCCCGAAGGCTCCCCTTTCAGATGTCGGGATGACTGGACTCGAACCAGCGACCACACGTCCCCCAGACGCGTACTCTACCAACTGAGCTACATCCCGGATTTCGCCGAAGCGGAGCGCGAAAATAGGCAATTCCTCCCGTCTACGGGAAGAAAGTCACTCCATGATGACCGTCTGCTCGTTGGTCAACTCCTCTTCAATCTTGATGATGCCGATGCCTTCGAGTGATCCTTTGGTGGCTTCGATGTCAAGGACAGCGAATCCAGCCTGACCCTGCTGGTAATACTCCGAGAAATTGAAGCTCACACTGCCAGCGGCATTGGTGACTTGGGTGGTGTCGAACCTGAGCTCTCCGATGACGGTTTGGTTGACCGATCCGACCGCAAAAAGACGGACTTCGGCGCCTTGAACCGGCGCGCCCAAGCTGTTCTGAACGTAGATCACCGCAACGGTGTCTTCGATTTCGTTGCATCCGTTGAAACCGAAAGCGCCAACAAACAACAAGGCCAGCATGCCGAAAACGTGGAGGGGGGTGTTGGATTTCATATTTTCGAAGTCGCTATCCGCGGGACGGTTCATCGTCCCTACGAAGTTTACAAATAACGCAAATTCCAATCGATGGTTGTCTCTTTCTCCCGCACAATGGTGCTGATGTTGTCTTTTCTCTTCCTGCCGGTGGCCAACATGGCTGCAGCAGATTCAGGCGACCGCAAGCAAGTGCGCATCGAAACTTCGCTCGGCACCATGGTGGTGGAGCTCTACGATGAGACCCCAGAGCACCGCGACAACTTTCTGAAGCTCGCGGGTGAGGGCTTTTATGACGAACTCTTGTGGCACCGCGTCATCAAGGGATTCATGGCGCAAGGAGGAGATCCAGATTCGCGCAATGCTGAGTCGGGAGTCCGTTTGGGGTCCGGAGGACCTGGATACACCGTCCCCGCGGAAATTGACCCGCAGTTCATTCATGTCAAGGGGGCCTTGGCTGCAGCGCGCCAAGGAGATCAAGTCAATCCAGCACGGCGCAGCAGCGGCAGCCAATTCTACATTGTGCAAGGCCGTGACGTCAGCCAGCAAATGCTTCAGGGTGTGGTGCGCAACATTGCCCAAGCTACCGGTGAGTCGTTTTCTTACACGCCCGATCAAATCGCCCAATACACAGAGCTTGGCGGCACGCCACACCTTGACATGCAGTACACTGTATTTGGCCGCGTCATTGAGGGCTTGGATGTGCTGGATGCCATTTGTGAAGCCACTTCGACGCGCTCCAATCGCCCATTGGAGGACATCACCATGCGGATGGAAATCCTCAACTGAACCTGTATGTCCACACTGAACCAGGCTGAATTGGACCGGCTCCTTGCCGAGGCCAAAAAAGCGGATGTATCCACTCCCGAGGCGCTTGAAGCGTTTCGCATCGCGCATTTTGGGAGGCAGGGATTGCTCAAGGACCTCAATGAGCGCTTTCGCGCAGTTCCCGGCCCTCAAAAGCGGGATATGGGGCAAGCCTTGAATGGGTTCAAGCAAGATTTGCAGCGCCATTTTGACGAGGCCAAGGCCGGTCTGACAGCAGAGGAGGACGCCCATGCCAGCGGGGCCGATCACACCCGACCAAGCGGTGAAGCTCCATTGGGTTCTCACCATCCCATCCGGATCGTTCGGAGGGAAATCTTGTCCATTTTTGATCGGATGGGTTTCACCGTAGCCGACGGTCCAGAGATTGAGGACGATTGGCATGTATTCTCAGGACTGAATTTCCCCGAAGAGCACCCCGCACGGGACATGCAGGACACCTTCTTTGTCCAGCGCGACCCCGACTTGCTCTTGCGGACCCACACCAGTTCGGTGCAGGTTCGTGAAATGGAAAAGCGCGAGCCCCCCTTGCGCATCGTGATGCCGGGCCGTGTATTTCGCAACGAGGCCATCAGCGCCCGCGCACACTGCATCTTCCATCAAATCGAAGGCCTGTACATCGACCGAGATGTGAGTTTCGCAGATTTGAAACAAACCCTGCTGGTCTTCGCAGAACAGCTGTTTGGCAGCGGCACCAAAATCCGATTGCGTCCCAGCTACTTTCCATTCACCGAGCCCAGCGCCGAAATGGACGTCTACTGGGGCTTGGAAACGGAAGTTGATAAGCGCATCACCAAAGGAACCGGATGGCTCGAAATCATGGGGTGTGGCATGGTCGACCCTGCTGTTTTAGAGGCTTCGGGCATTGATCCCAATGAGTTTACAGGCTTCGCCTTTGGCATGGGCATTGAGCGGATTGCCATGCTCAAGTGGCAAATTGGAGACCTGCGTGCATTCTTCGAAAACGACATCCGTTTCCTCGAGCAGTTCACCACCGCTTCCTAAAGCACACGGTCCCAAAACCAACTGCGGGGTTTTCAACCGCTAAGGCCTGATTCTAGAAGAGCTGCTCATGGCAGGCGCAACCGGTTCGCAGGTAGCTTGTCGGAAGAATGCGCGGCCTGTTCCTATTTGGTGTTTTGCTCTGTTCTCTTCCCAGCATTCAGGCGGCTGAGCGGGGAGGTCAGGTGTGGATAGAGCAGGCTGATTCTTTGCGCAACGCAGGCCAAGACGCAGCGGCGCTTGACTTTTTGAATTCGGCTGAGCAGCAGTTTAGGCGGTCTGGAGAGGACTGCTGGGTGGCCCGGTTTGCCGAAAGGAGGGCCAGGGTGCATCTGGATTGGCAAAATCCGGTCCACGCTGCTGAAGCTTTGGCGGCTGCTTTGGTTTCTGCGGCGGCATGTCCGGAGCTCTTTGGAGAAGTTCCAGGTTGGCGGTTTGCGCTGGCCAAAGCCAAGCTTGATCTCGGAGCGCGCGATGAGGCCCGGTGGATATTGGCAGACCTCGCGGCTTTGGGCGTGGAGAAGGCCGCTGATCTGCGCATGCGCCATTTGGCCGTCGAATCCTTGGACCGGTTGGCGCAAATGTCTTTGCAAGAGGGAGATTACGTTTTGGGGGCGGCAGATTTCGACCGGTTGGCCGAGGTTCAGTTTTCCATAGACGCCCCTGAGGCGGCCTTGGATGCGTGGGGTTGGTCGGCTGTGTGCATGGCTTTGAACGGAAAGGACCAAGCAGAAGATTGGCAGCGCATTCAAGAGCACCCCAAGTGGACGGAGCTCACCGTCGATGCACGCAGCGCCAAAGGTGTGGCCTGGGCGGGCCTCCTGCTTCAGGCCGGCGCATTGAATTCCTTTGACGCCCTCACAAGTTGGCCTTGGGCGGTGAAACTCGAGGGCGCCCCTGGTTCTGTCAACCCTTTGTTTGAATCCAAGTGGGCCTTGCTCAGGGCGCAGCGTCACGAGCGCCACAGTGCGGCCCAAGCCTTGGCGGCCTCTCACCAAGCAGAATTGGCGGCGCGCATCATTCCCGAACGAGAAACCCGCGAGACCGTATTGTCAGAGGCACTGCGCTTGCGGGCCGGCATTTTGGCAAGTACCGGAGCACATGGTCCCGCCTACTTTGCCCTTCGAGAGGCAGACAGCTTGGCTGTGGCCCAAGGCCGGGCCGAAAGGGCCCGCAACGGTGTATTCGAGAGCGAACCTTGGCTCTCGGCCATCGGCGATGCCCGGACGCGCTTGGAGACCGCCCAGATGCAACGCTGGCGATGGGTATCCATCGTACTCGGAGCACTGGGATCGGTGGCTTTGATTTTCGCCTTGGTGGTTTTTGCTCGGCTCAACAGGGTGCGTCAGCGGCTGCGTCACTTGCAGCAGCAGTGGTTGCCTGGAAGGCAGCACCAGGTCCAAGAGCTGGCCCTTTCGGGTGCGCGGTTGGCCGAGGCGGCATCGGGCCAGAGTTTGCCCCCTGAATTCAGGCACAATTTGGATGAATTCGGAAGGCTGGCCACGCTGTGTTCCCAAGAAATGCGGCATGAGCGCATTGACTTGAAGTCGCTGTGCCTGACCCTCGCCGAAGGCCGCAAGTTGGGTGCCGTCCTCGATTGGTCTTTGCACGAAGAGTTGCCTTTTTATGGGGACGAGGTCCAGCTCAGGGACTTCTTTTCAGCGCTGATCGACGGCATGGGAAGGGGCAGCTGCAGGATGAACATGTGCAGCAAGTCCAGCGGCTTGGAAGTCCGGTTTGACGAATTCACCGAGCGCAGCTGGTGGCGCGAGTCCATGAGCTTGTTTGCCCAAGACAGCGAAGAGCGGCATTGGTCGCTTGTGCGCCTGCGGTGCGACCGCTTGGGCGGCTCCTTGAACCTCGATTGCGACGCCTCAGGTGCGCGCAGTTTGGAAGTGGGCCTTCCGGTTTACTCGGCGTAAACCACCTGCGTCAGGACCTCTCCCACCTTGCCCAAAACTTCGGGATCAATGGCGTCCATGTTGTCTCCATGGGTGTGGTGGAAGGGGAAGTAACCCATCATCCGCGTGTCCAAATGGTAGTGAACAATATTGGCAGAGGGGATGCCCGCCAGTTGACTCACAAACAGGTTGTCATCGATGGTCTGAGGGGTCACGCGGTTGCGGAACAGGTCTGCATGGCCCAACAGCCGGGCTGTGGACCACACCTTTTCCACCACGGTGGGAGCGAGGGCCATGGACGTTCCCTCGCGGTGAAAGACAGCCCCTTTGGCACCCACCATGTCGAGCAGGATGCCATACTTGGCACGGTATCCTGGAACGTGGGGTTTGCGCGCCCAGTATTGTGAGCCCAAACACCAGTCGGTGTAATCAGAATCCCGATTGGGCAACCACTCGGGTTCTCCATAGTCCTCGGCATCGAAAAACGCAATGTCCACCCCTACGGAAGGCAGTGAGTCGCCCATGATTCGGGCCAATTCGAGCAAGACCCCGACACCAGAAGCCCCGTCATTTGCACCATCAATGGGCTCGCGCGTCCGCACGGTGTCCTTGTCGGCATAGGGACGGGTATCCCAATGGGCGTAGAGCAGGATCCGGCGCTTCTGCCTTGGATTGAACGCGCCAAAAATGTTGCGGATGTCCAATTTGGTCCCGTCATAAGCCGTCACCCGGGCTTCTTGAACCGAAACGGTGGCCCCAAATGATTCGAGCTGGTCGATCAAGTAGTCGCCACATTGCCGGTGCCCAATGCTGTTGGGAACCCGATGGCCAAAGGCCACCTGCCGCTCCACATAGGCGTAAGCGCTGTCGGCAGAGAAGGTTGGAGTCTCAGCCAAGGCCGCCGTTTTGGTTTCCGCTTGCGGTGGAGAAGTGGACCCCGGGCTGCCCTCGCCGCAGGAGGTCAGCACCACCGCGACAGCCAGCGCAGCGGAAGCAGCGAGTCGGTCAATCAAAAGTCCAGCTCGTGCCATCTTTTCCATCCTTGATGTTGACGCCCATGGCACCCAAGCGGTCCCGGATCAGGTCCGCCGTCGCCCAGTCTTTGTTGGATTTGGCCTCTGCACGAATGGCGCAAAGCACTTCCATGAGGCCATCCGATCGGTCGTGACCGTCCGATGGGCCTTCATTTTCTGGGGCGAGGCCCAGGATTTCGCTGGCAAAGTCTTCGAACAAAGCTTGCAGACCTTCGACACCTGCAGCGTCGATGGACATGTGGCCTGCGGCCACGGAGTTGATGGCTTTGACCGCATCATAGAGGACCGCAATCAGCATGGGCGTATTGAAGTCATCGTTCATCGCCGCATATGCCCGAGCGCGAAGAGAAGCCACATCGGGCTGCGCTTCGGCACCTTCTGATGGAGCGAGGCCACGGAGCAACTCCCAAGCCGCCATGAGGCGTTCCAGTCCTTTTTCGGCAGCCTGAAGTGCGGGGTTGGAAAAGTCCAACGTGCCTGCATAGTGGCCCTGCAGCATAAAGAAGCGCACGGTCATGGGGGAGTACCCCTTTTCCAGCAATTTGTGGTTGCCTGTAATCAGTTCATCGGGTGTGAAACCGTTGCCTTCTGACTTGGACATTTTGCGTCCATTCACGGTCAGCATGTTGCCGTGAATCCAGTAACGGACGGGATCCTCAGGACCATGGGCCCCCATGTTCTGGGCAATCTCACATTCGTGGTGCGGAAACTTCAAGTCCATGCCGCCACCGTGGATGTCAAAGGTTTTGCCCAAGTACTTGGTGCTCATGACCGAACACTCGAGGTGCCAGCCGGGAAAACCTTCACTCCAAGGCGATGGCCAGTGCATCAAGTGGCTCGAATCCGCCTTCTTCCAAAGGGCAAAATCCAAGGGGTCGCGCTTTTCATCCTGTCCGTCCAGTGCCCGGGTTTGGTTCTGGAGCTCGTCAATCTTCCGTCCGCTCAGCGCACCGTAGTCGTGGGTTTCGGCATACTTGCGCACATCGAAGTAGACGCTGCCGTTGGCCTCGTATGCAAACCCGTTGTCCATGATGTTTTGGATCATGCCAATCTGTTCCACAATGTGGCCCGTGGCTGTGGGTTCAATGGAAGGGGGCAGGATGCGAAAGATCCGCATCACATCGTGGAAGTCATTGGTGTAGCGCTGCACGACCTCCATCGGCTCTAGGTTTTCGAGCCTGGCTTTCTTGCCGATTTTGTCTTCGCCATCGTCTGTATCGCCGGTGAGGTGTCCCACATCCGTGATGTTGCGCACATAGCGCACCTTGTAGCCGAGGTGCAGCAGGTAGCGGTATACGATGTCAAAGGTCAGGAACGTCCGAACGTTGCCCAGGTGTACATTGCTGTAAACCGTTGGCCCACAGACATACATGCCCACATAAGGAGGGTTGTAGGGAGCAAAGCGTTCTTTTTCTCGGGAGAGAGAATTGCCAATGTGCAGGCCTTCAGCAAATGGAGACAGCGGGCGATCGGCAGGCGTTGAATGGGAATCCATATGGACCGAATTGAGTGGGGGTTCCGGGTGCAAATATCGCAAAGCAAAGACCGGCCCACACGCATTCGGTGGACCGGTCCTCTTGGTCAAGTGGGCCGGACGCACCGGCCTCAAGGCATCAAGCAGTATATCTGGGGCTCATTGGGCGCGCTGGGTGATGCGGCCTGAGCGGTATGTGGTGCGGCTGAGCACGCGGCCTTCGCGGTCTAGGCGGACGAGGTCGCCCTCTTCTTGTCCGTCCCGAAGGTCTACGAGCATCTCGAGTTGTCCGTTGTCATGGAAGTAGCGCTGTTGCCCTTGCGCGACCCCCATTTTGTCAAATGTGAGCATCTGTTGGATGGTTCCATTGGGCCAAAAACGGCGCAGGTGGCCTACGTTGACGCCCTGTTCCCATCGGCCTTCCTCTGTGAGCAGGCCATCTTCTGAGTACACTTTGTAGTCGCCAAAAGGCGCGTCATTGTGGTAGTGAATTTCTGAGCGGACCGCGCCATTGGCATGGTAGCGCTGCCACAGCCCTTCTCTGCGGCCATCGATCAAATCGCCTTCTTCGAAGACGGCATGGGCAGGAAAGTCCTGAACGCCGGAATTCTCTCCGGTGATGACCACATGCTCAGGTTGAGAGGGTGCCGCGGTAAATGGAGTGGCAATGTTTGCGAAACCACCAATGATGGGTGAGACCATCAAAGAAACCAGCAAGAGGAACGAATCGAATTTCATGGGGCGTTCAGTTGTGACGCTCCCAATACGCTGCTCTTTCCTCCAAGGTTTCAATTCGGAGAGAATTCGAAATAAAAAAACAAGCGGTTACCGAGCCGGACTGGCGATCCTGCGGGCCTCCATCATGGATTGCACCAGCCCGGGAAGGTCGATTTTTGGCGACCAACCCCAATCCTCTCTGGCCATGTCATCATTCAATGCATCAGGCCAACCCGCTGCGATGTCTTGCCTGAAGTCGGGGGCATACTCCGCGGTGAACCCTGGAACATGTCGGCCGATTTCTGCAAACAACCCTTGGGGGTCAAAGGACATCGCATTGATGTTGTACGCCTCATTGCAGCGCAAAGCGGCGCGGGGGACCGATAGGATTTGCAAGGCAGCTCCCACAGCATCGTCCATGTGCATCATGGGCAGTTTTTCATTTGCCTGAAGAAAGCAGGTGTAGGGCGCGGGTCCATGCAGTTGGTCAAACACCTCCACCGCATAGTCTGTGGTCCCCCCGCCGGGAGGGGCCAAGGTGCCAATCAATCCTGGGTAGCGGACACTGCGAACATCGACCCCGCGGTGTTGGTGGTACCATGAGCACCAATGCTCGCCCACATTTTTGCTGATGCCATAAACCGTGCTGGGCAAACGGAAGGCCGATTGTGCGGCGACCGGCCCCGAACCTGGACCAAAAACCGCAATAGAACTGGGCCAAAAGACCCGTGCGATGCTGTCCATGCTGCTGGCCAGGTCCAATACATGGAGGAGCCCTTTCATGTTCAGGTCCCAGGCCCACTGTGGTTCTTGCTCTCCACGGGCGCTGAGAGCGGCGGCAAAGTGATACACATGGGTCACATGGTGCGCGCCAAATGCAGCACAAAGGGCCGCTTGGTCTCGCACATCCACCTTTTCGAAGGGCAGTTCAAGCAAGGCCGGCAACGAAGGTGCTTTGATGTCCAGCAGCACGACCTGTTCTCCAGCGTTGTGTAAGGTGACCGCCAACTCGGTTCCGAGTTGACCTGAGGCACCAATGATGCAATGCACGTCCTGAGGCATGGAGCAAATATGGGGAGGATGTAGCTTGCAATGCGAACCGGTATAACCGGGCACCTACAATATGGAATTCGACTACGAGCTGCCGGAAAACCGGATCGCCAAGCACCCTCCTGCCCGCCGAGAGGACGCCCGGCTGTTGCACCTGAACCGCGAAGGAGTGTGGCGGGACCGGTGCATTGTGGACCTGCCCGCATTGATTCCCTCAGACGGCCAGATATGGGTCAATGAGACCCGTGTGCTGCACGCCAGGCTGATGGCCGTGAAACCCACAGGGGGAGCCCTTGAGTTGCTGCTGCTGGAGCCGGCCCATGTGCCGGTAGAGCAGGCCCTGACGGCTGCGTCTCCCGTAGTGTGGAATGCCCTTGTTGGGGGCGCCAAAAAGTGGAAGTCAGGCGCTTTGTCTGTGCCCGATAGCGGCGTGAATTTGTCTGTAGAGCGTGAAGGAGAATCTTTGAGGTTCTCTTGGGAAGGAACGGAGGATTTTGGAACGGTGCTCGATCGCTTGGGGCGCATTCCACTGCCCCCATACATGCGCAGGGCCGCAGGAGCCGAAGACGCAGACCGCTATCAAACGGTCTTCGCGCGCCTGCCTGGAAGCGTTGCCGCCCCGACAGCCGGCTTGCATTTGACCGAAGACATGCTGTCGCAGCTGTCCGGGCACAACGTCCGCTGTGGCAAGGTGACGCTGCATGTAGGGGTGGGCACGTTTAAACCCCTCAATGGAGACCCAACGGGCCACGTCATGCATGGGGAGCGCTGCATCGTGACGGCATCAGAGCTGCAGATGCTCGCCTCTGGTGCTGAGATCACAGCTGTGGGGACCACGACACTGCGCACGCTGGAAAGCCTGTTTTGGTTGGCTTGCCGTTGGCGAGAGCAGGGGGTTGGCCCAGCGTTGGAGGTGCAGCAATGGGTTCACCAGGAGGTGAACGACCCCTTCTCCTCGTTTGCCGAAGCCATGAGATGGCTCGTGGACCAACAAACCGCAGAGGACGCCAGTCTAGAGTTTGTAACCCGGTTGATGATTGTACCCGGCTACCGTGTCCGGTCTGCTCAGCGCTTGCTGACCAACTTCCACATGCCCAAGAGCACCTTGTTGTGCATCGTCGAGGCCATGGTAGGACCATGTTGGCGCAGCGCATACGCCCATGCCGTTTCCTCTGAATACCGTTTCCTGAGTTACGGAGACGCCTGTCTGCTGGAGCGTCGGGATTGACACTTCAACGGACAGGCGTCCCAGCAGGTCTATAAGATCAATCAGCTGCCTTGGCGCTGGTCATCGATGTCAGCCTTCTCAAGGATGGCATTGGACAAACGGACGGGTGCGCCGCTGCTGAGGGGCAGGTTCCGGAAATAAGTCCGGTCATTGAGGTTCTTGACTTCGGTCGAGAATTCACCTGTCGCTTCTACCGCGTTGCGGGTCGTGGGCATCACCACCCAAACACCGTTGTTGCCTTTGATGGGGGCACTGACTTCATCCAGCGTCTGTGCAAAAGCGGCTCCGACCACTGCTGGCTCTGGAGCGCTGCCTGAACCACTGATGTTGGGGTTCTTCAAGCTGGTTCCATTGCTGGTTCCGATCGCTTCACCCGCCTTCTCTGCGATCTCTTCCAGGCTTCCACCTGACATGAGGTCGAGGTACATCTCGGCTTTCTTCTGCTCGATCGCTCCGGCACGCATGGCGTCGGCCACATTCTCGAAGGGGGGTTCACCGTCCTCCTTGATGTTGACCAGACAAGCGATGATATAGTTGCCGTCAATCTGGAAGGGGTTCGAGACGTCTCCAGGTTGAGCGCCGTAAGCCCAACCGACCACCTCTGCTCCATTGGGCAAACCTGTGATGGCAGCAGTACCCGAAATGACGTTGCGGGCCTCAACAATGGCATAACCCATTGTGTCTGCCGCATTGCGGAAAGCCTCAGTGTCGCCATACTCGATGGCGAAATTCATAGCAGTATCCTCCGCTTCGCCTGCGGTAACGCTGGAAATGGCCACCTCGCGTTCAATCCGTTGGACGGTGATCGCATCGGAAGTCCATTGCTGGTCCAATACCTCGATGAGGTGCAGGCCGTAGGTGGTTTCAGCGGTGCCGATGGAACCCACCCTGTTGTCGAAACAGAAGTCTTCAAACGGCTTGACCATGCGGCCCCGGCGGAATTCGTATTCGCCACCAGTGGCCTTTGAACCGGGATCCTCACTGTGCTTGTTTACGAGGTCGGCAAATTCGTCACCGGCACGCAAGCGCCGCTTGATTGAATCGGCACGGTCCTCCAATGCAGCCAATTGGGCGGGGTCTTTGATGTCCGCAGTTTTGAGCAAGATGTGGCGGCACTTGACGGTGCTGTCGGCCACAGCATCCTTGGAGATGACTTTGTCCAAACGAATGGCTGTGCCTTCGAAATAAGGTCCGACCACATCGCCAACCGCAGCAGCCTCGAGGTTCGCCGCCTGGCTCTCCTTGTCCAGGGCTGGACCAATGATTTCAAGACGGCTCGTCTCGGCCATCAAATCGTTTTCGGCGAGGTAAGCATCGTCGTCTGTGGCAACGGCCCATGTGCCTTTGAGTGCGGTCATGCCGGACTGGGCATTTTGACGGTCGTCGAAGCTCGCAGTCAATGGAATGCGGATGTATTCGATGTCACGGCCAGCGCGCTGGGCATATTGTGCATCGCCTTTGTGCTCGCGATAAAAAGCCTGGGCATCGCTATCGGTGACATCGACATCAGCATCGGAAATAGAGCTGTAGCGCTTGAGCACATAGCGGAAATCGACTTTCTCTTCGTTGCCCAAGAATTCGCGCTTGCCTTCCAGTGAGTTGGCTGCCAGACCGGCACGTACCATGCCGTCGAACTTTTCGCGCATGCGCTTCTGCTCAATGACGCGGGCATAACCGGCATAGTTGGCCTTGCCAGCAGGGTCCGAATACATATTGCTGAAGCTCTGTTTCCAGCTTTGCTTTTTCTCTTCGGTCACATCTCCGCCGTAGAACGTACGGGACACCCAAGGAGACACATAATCTCCGTATCGGATGTCGTCAAACTCCTCTTTGGTCAATCCGAGACCGAGGGCGTCGAAGTTGTCTCCGTAGAGGCGCTCAATGACGATGTCTCCCCAGACTTCATTCTGTGCAGCTTTGTCGTCCGTGTAGTTGAACAAGCTGTTCCTTTCTTGGACCCGCGTGCGGTATTCGAGAAAGGAGACGTCGTCTCCATTGATGGATCCAGCGGCTTGGGTGCCGGGATTGTTACCGAGCATAGCGATAACGGCATCATAAGGGACGAGGAAACTTAACATGCCCAAACCAATAATGGTGAGGAGCAGAGTTTGGCGGTTGCGGATGCTTTCGATCATGCCCATGGTGGCAGGATTTTAGATGGATTGCAAAGATACGTATCGCTTGCGGTACGGCGTCAGCCCTCTTCGACCTCTTTTCTCAAGACTTCAATCAGGACAATCCGAGCCCCATCGACGCGGGTGATGAGCAGGGAGAAACCATCCAGTTCGAGGCGGTCTCCTTCTTCTGGAATTTCTTCCGTGAGGTCAAGTACCAGCCCCCCGAGCGTCTCATACGTTTCGTTTTCAGGAAGTTGAAGGTCAAAGCGAACGTTGATGTCATCGACCTCATGCCGGGCACTGAAGCGGTAGTGGCCAGGACCGAGCTCCATTTCTACGAGTGCTTCGGTGTCGTGTTCATCCTCAATGTTGCCGATCAATTCCTCCACAATGTCTTCCATGGTCAAGATTCCGGAGGTCCCTCCGTACTCATCTACGACCACAGCGAGGTGACGTTTTCGGCGAATGAACTCCGCAAGGATGTCTTGTGCACCCATGGGCTCGGGCACGATGATCGTCGGGTGCAGGAACCGCGCCAAGCCTGCGGTGCCAGATTGGCCGTCTTGTGCCGCACGGCGCAACAGGTCTTTGGAATGCACGTAACCGATGACGTGGTCGATGTTGTCCCTGTAGATGACCACCTTACTCAATCCCGTATCGGTGAAGCAGCGGTCCAGTTCTTCTAGGGAAGCCGACGCATCGAGCGCCACAATCTCATTGCGGGGAACCAAACAGTCCCTCGCTTTGAGGTTGGAGAAGTCCATCGCGTTTTGCAGGATTTGCAGCTCATTGTCCAAGGAGGAGTCGTCCTCATCGACCATGCGCTCGTTCAATCCGCGCACAAAGTCATCCAGATCGACCGCGCTCAGGCCGTCTGCCTCGTCATCATCGGCTTGTTTTCCCAGAAACAACCTGCTCAAGGCGAGCACGACCATGGCCAAGGGCCACAGCAGATAGAACGCCACCACCAACGGCAGCGAAAAGAAGCGCAACCAGCGGTTTGGCGCTCCATGAAAAAAGCTCTTTGGCAAAAACTCCGCAGTCACCAAAACCACGAGGGTGGCGATGGCAGTTTGCGCGGCGAGCGCAGACATCGGACTGCTGGCGGACTCCCAGTCGGCTACCCCGAATAGCGCCTGCGCGATAAGCGCTCCGGATTCCAAACCAAAAATGACCAAGGCGAGGTTGTTGCCAACCAGCATGGCTGCGATGAAGCGCTCGGGATGTCTCAGAAGGTGTTCGACCAAGCGGCCAGCCCATCCTCCTTGGTTCCGGTCGAGCTCAGCTTGGAGCCGGTTCGCGGACACAAAGGCGATCTCCATGCCCGAAAAAAAAGCCGATGCCAGAAGGGCAGCTACAAGAGCGAAATAATGCGACGGGTCAAGGTCCATGGATCAGACAGGTCTAGCCAAGTTAAGACCTCGGGGCTTTTGGGAACGCAGGTGCGCCATTCATTCGGAGGTGCTTCCGTCCTCGGTATGCGCATAGATCTTTTTGCGCATGCCCCTGCGGGTCATGTACCAGGCGCCGGCAATGCCCGGAAAAATCAACGAGGTTTTGCCCACGTCCCAGCCCTTGTCCACAATGTGGTATGCTGCAGCAAACAGGGCGATGAGGGCAATCACACCCCAAAGGCGTTCAGCGATCAGGTGAACTTTTTCGTGCATCAGGATGAGCGGGTTGTGTCGACAATAAAGGTGCCTGTGGGCTCCAAAATTTGGTACCGTTGAAAGCGCGCATCGGATTCGAGACCGCGTCCGTACAATGTTCCTTGTGGGGTGCGAACTTCGACGGGAGCGGTGGTGTGAACGCGGTCGCTGTCAGCGCTCCAGAACAGCAACTCGGTGTAAAGAGTGTCGCCTTCTGAGCCCCTCAAAACCACACCTCCATGCGCTTCCAAAAATCGGGTTTCCTCCTGAAACACCCCGCGGTCAGCACCCAACAAAGCATCGGTGCCACCGGTGGCATCCAACACCTCAAGGGTAAACCCACCGGTCACTTCCCAAATGGGGGGCTCCTCTGAGGAGCGGGTCATGTATTCGGCACCCAAGCGGTGGGTCAATGTCCCATCGTCGCTGTATTCCAAAGCGGCACATTGCAGCACTTGAGAAGGTCCGCCGAGGGTTTCAAACCCGGCGACGTCATCCATGTCATTGCTGCATCCTGTGCCGCAACAGACCCCTGCAGCCAGTGCCGCGAAAACCACGGGGCGCAAGCCCATCAGGGCTTCCGGGCCTTTGTGGTCTCTCCGATGCACTTCACGGTAATCTCCTTGCCTTCGTTGATGCCGTAGGTGAAGAGGTCATCAATGGTCGGGTAGGACTTTTTGACCTGAGAAATCTTGGTGTTGGCCTTGGAGGCCACGCCACTGTCGATGGCCTTGGCGCGCTGGTAGTAATCCGCAGCCAACCAGTACACCTCACGTCCTTGCAGCGGGCTGTCCGCGCAGGAGCCTACCATAGAGGCAATGGCATCGCCGAGCAGGAGGTAGGGCTCACCGTTTCCGGGATCAGACTTGGCCGCCTGACGCGCATAACGCATGCACTTGGATACCTGGCCGGCATTTTTGGCGACCTGGCCCGCCTTCATGAGGTTCCGGGCGCGCTTGGGGCAGTCGGTGCAGAGCTCAACCGATTCTTCGAAATAGGGCAGCGCTCCTTTGTAGTCGCCTTTTTTGGACAACTGAATGCCAATGGAGTAAGCCGCATCGGCATTCTTGTCCACCGCGTAGACAGCTTCTGCTACAGGCAAGAAGATGTCGTTGTCGGTGCAGCCTTTCTCATTGAGCAGGCGCAGGGTCTTTTTCTTGATGTCGATGTCATCGGGAGCGGCATCCATCTTCTTGGTCAATACGGGGACCATGTCCTCGCAATTGGCGACCTGCACGAAAATCTCGTCGAGGTTCTTTTGGGTGGTGCCGTATTTGGCCGCCCCAGTGCTGTCGTCAGCGGCCAACTTCCTTTGACGTCCAGCCTCGATAAAATCGCTCAAGCGCAAGTACTCGGTCAGCAAATCGCCAATGGCAACTTCTTTGTTTTCTGCACCTTCTGAACCATTCAAGGCCTCCACCAGCAAAGCGTAGTACCCGTTGAGTACGGCCGCGTCTGCGCGGTCTTCGAGGCAGTCAATGGCCTGTTCGAACATGGGGCGGGCCTCCGCAGCGGTGCGCTTGTTGAGACTCGTCCAGTCCATGGCTTTCCGCGCCAGAACCTGACATCCATTGTCGGGCTTTTTGGTCGTCGAGGGGAAGTGCTCGATGCGCAAATCGTAGAAAGTAAAGACACTGTCGCGCAAAGCGATGGCGCGTGTATTGTCTTTGGCCTTGATGGCCGCTTTCATTTGGCGCTTCAAAAGGTTGACGCCCTTGATGTACATGTTCTGCGAAACCTTCGGAGGGCAGACATCACATGCTTGCATCCAGAATGGATACGCGTCGTCGTAGTTCTTCTGCTTGTAGTAGGTCTCGTACAAGCTCAGGTTTTCCTTGCAGGCGGATTGCTGCTCAGGGGTTTCGCCATACTTGCTGTCGTCTTGGCCCAAGGCTGCAGGGGCCAGAATCAGCAGGAAAGTGGCAAAAAGACTGCCGGTGAGGAGGATGTTCTTGGTCATCAGATGGACTTCTGCGTTCTCTACAATCAAGGACCGGGCCAAACTGTGCGCTCGGTTTTAAGGACGGCTAAAATAGCGGATGGCCGCATTGTCGGCTTGAGGATGTCCTCAGTCGTATTTGCGGGGAACCAACCACTGGTTTTTGAAGAAGGGGTGGAGGGTGAATCCGAAGAGGGCACTGATCCCCCTTTCGAGCAGTGGGCTTGCTTCTCCGGCCGTTGTGCTGGTCCAAGAAAAGGCCGCGTTGATGCTGGACCCAGAACGCGAACCTAGCATGGGCAGGGACCAGCCCAAGCTCCAGGCTTGGGTCTGAATGGCACCTTGATCGATCAGAACATATCCATTTTGTTGGCGGTAGCCCACACTGTAGGTCATGCGCCCCCAGCTGCTGCGGGCATCATCCAGAGAACGGGGAGTCAAAGAGGCCCCCACCGAAAGTCCGGTGTCGTCTTGCCAAGAAACGCCGGGGTCCAATGATGCGTTGGATACCATGGACCATCGGGCTTGTCGCCATTCAAGTCCTGCACGCCAACGCGCACCGGATTTGCTGTTGAATTCCCATTCCGCGCCCAGCGCCAATTGCAATGGGATGTCCAACGTGAAGGACCCTTCTGTAGCGTGCACGGAATCCACCTCGATGGGACCCGTAGAGAGGGCTTGCCACGAGGACCAGCGCTCAGAACGTGCGATGTTGTGGCTTCTCCCGAGGCGCGCAATGGCGCCAACGCGCAACAAGGAGCTGGACACCAATTTCCGGTCTTTGTCAAATTCTGCCGAAAGGAGCTGCTCTCGCACGATTCCTGCGGTGAATCCAGCACTTCTGTGGTCTTCGTCCGTTTGAACCCGAGTGTCAATGAAGATGGGGTTGGCAATGTCGATGGTTCTGGAACGGGTCAATCCGCCGAAGACCTGCTCAAAACGTCCGCCGATGGCGGTCCCACTTGTGATGATGCGCACGCTGTCCACCACCTCGCCCTCTGGACCTGTGAATTTGCGCCACGCGTTGCTTTCCCAGCGGCGGGCCAATCCTATGTATGACTCAGAAAGTCCTCCAGAGCCGTAGTAGCGGATTTGGTATTCGTCCGCCACGCTGTTTTCCAAAACTTGGCTCACGTCGTACCCTGCTTGCGAGCGGGGCTGAATCCCAAAAGTGAAGGCGGTTTTTCCGCCAGCACGCTTGAGTGCAAAGGCCACTTGTGTCAATCCGCCCAACTCACCTTGTGTGGTGGAGTCGCCTTCCATGATGCGCTCTGAACGAACTTCCAGGCCCCCAGAGAAAGTGGTGCGCGACAGAAAGGCTGCTGCAGCCGGATTCATGGTGTTGAGGTGACTTCTGTCTGTCCACGCGGCGCCCATTTGGCCCATGCCCATTTGGGCAATGCCCGCACCGGACTGCAATTTCCCGAGTCCAAAACGGGAATAGGGCGAATAGGTTGACTGTCCCCATGCCGCTCCCGAAGTCCAGAACAACAAGGCCAACACAGCGGCAAACGATAGCTTACGGAAAGGGGGCAGTTGTGTCATGGGTTTCGCTCGTTGAGCAGGGTAACGCATCCTTGGAGAACCAAATTTGGGTCTGCGAAAGTCTGCCATCCCCCCACACCATCAAAATGTGCGGCGTCTCCTCCGGTGAGGATGACCTGTGCGCAGGGGTCAATGGCCTTGAATTCGCGGGCTATGGCCTCGGTGGATTTTTGTGTGGCAAAGGCAATGCCTGCCGCCAACGCTTGCAGGGTATCTGTCCCAAGCGCGCCATTGGCCTGGGCAGCGGCGGGCCAGTTTTGATGGGCATCGGGGCGCAATTCCGGCAATCCGGCCTGCTGCATGGCAGCGGCTTGCAGCCTGAGTCCAGGCAAAATGGCACCCCCGCGCCATTTTCCTGGCGAGAGGAGGTCAATGGTGATGCAAGTGCCTGCATCGATGATGATAAAGCTTCCTCCTGGGTCCTTGCGCTGACAGGCTATGGCAGCCGCTATGCGGTCGCCGCCTGGCCGACCGTCCGTGTAGCCCATTTCGAACCCCAAGTCTTCAAACGGGTCAATGACGTTCCATGTCACATCCAATGCCGGCAGCGCATCGGTGATGGCCCGTCGCCAATCCGGCCCAGCAGCGGGAGGGTCGGGACGGTGCAGCACATGCAAGTCCATGCGCCCTTTCGCGTCCAACAGCCAAGGCGCCGCACCCGTCAGGGCTTCTCGGGCGCCTGCTTCGCGCAGTGCCGACCAAGACAATGCGTGAACCGATTGCAATGGGCCTCCCGCGGAGCGGGCAAATTTGAGCCGGGTTCCTCCGGGGTCGAGCACCAAGTTCACCACCAGTTCAGGTTTGCCATGAGGTGTTCCACATCGGCATTCAATCGGGAGGTGACGGGTGCCAAAGAGTCGCCATTGGGCCGGACTTCGAAGTACAGTGCCCCCCTCAGAAATTGATCCTCGCCGTCGGTGCAGAGAAATTGGAGCGGGCTGGCTGCGTTTCCAGCAATGCGCCAGGTGATCGCCACGCCGCCTTGCTCGTATTCACGCTTGCGCACCTCAATGGCGTCGGCCTTGATCTCGTGTTCATAGGCGAGTTTAAAGGCGTCTTCCATGACGGGCTCCAAGGCCACACCTCCACCATATGTGCAGTGAATTCGGGCTTTGTAGCGCGGGTAAACGATGTTGAACCAGCAGCTGTCAGGCGCAAACTCTTGTACGGTTTCCATTGTGGCCGCGCTGGCCATGTCCAGCGTCAAAGGGCAGCTGAGCGCCACGGACTCGAAAGTCGTGTCGTGCACAGCGATTCGATAGTACCCTGCGGGACGGGGCACCGGAGGCGGAGAGCTGCAACCAGAACAAAAAGCCAAAGCGGTGACAAGCAGCGCAACGGCAGCCCCTGTGCCACCGGGGCGCAGCGGTTGGCCGCCATGACCAGGCTTTCGGGCAGGCCCCTCATTCATGATCACTTTGACCTGCAGTACGCGGCGCCGATCGGCGGCCTCCGTCACCAATCGAATGCCTTCAAAGGTCACGGACTCCCCGGGTTTTGGGAGGCGGGCCAGCTGCTCCACCAAAAACCCGCCCAGGGTATCGCTCTCTCCTTTAGCCGTTTCAAATGCCGCACCATCCAATTCCAGAATGCGGTAGACATCGACCAAGGCGGTCTTGCCTTGGAAGACGACGGTGTGCTCGTCGATCCGGGAGTACAAAACATCTTCGTCGTCAAATTCATCGGAGATGTCCCCTACAATTTCCTCAATGACATCCTCCAGCGTCACGATGCCGCTGGTCCCTCCGTACTCGTCCACCACCACAGCGAGGTGAACCTTCATGCTTTGAAAGTCCCGCAGCAGATCGTCAATCATCCGGTTTTCTGGGACGAAAAAAGGCTGGCGGAGCAACGTGTTCCAGTCAAAGTCGGTCGCATTGCGATGGGGCAGCAGGTCTTTGGCGTAGAGGATGCCTTTGACTTGATCCAAACCGTCCGCGTGGATTGGAACACGGCTGAATCCCGAATCCGAAATGGCGGCTTTCAGTTCAGACCAAGGCAGGTCGTGCGAAAAAGTGGTGACGTCCGTTCTCGGACGCATGATTTGTTTGACATCCTTGGAGCCGAAGTTGACAATGCCACTCAGAATGCGGTTTTCCTCCTCGGATCGCTCTGCAGAATCGGTGACGTTCACGGCGTGCTCCAAGTCCTCTACAGAGAGGTCGACAGTAGGCCCAGCAGACGGAGCCAGCCACCCTGCCATGGCGTTCAAGGGCTGCCAAATGGGCCTCAAAATCCCTTTGGACCAAGTCAACACGCGGACCATGCGACGGGCCAAGGTGAGGGGATGCCGGTTGGCGTACACCTTGGGCAAGACTTCACCGAACAGCACAATCAAAAAGGTCACGCCAAACACATGCAGCGCAGTTCCAATGATGGGTGGAAGGGCCACAAGCCAGTGCTGCATCAAGGCCGTCGACAGCAAGATGATGACGATGTTTACCGTGTTGTTGAGCACCAAGATGGTGGCCAACAATTGTCGGGCGCCACGCTCTGCGTCAGGGGTGTTCAACAGATCGAACACCATTTTTGAAGCGCCGTCCTCGGCTTCTTCGAGCGACTGCCGGTCTTGGGGCGTCAGCGAGAAAAACGCGATTTCACTGCCCGATATAAATGCGCTTGCGACCAGCAGCAGCAGCGATCCCAGCGCTGCAATCCAGAGGTGAATGCCCATCAGGTTGTCCATGGGTCAAAAGGGCAGCTTGGAGGCATCCATGTGGAATGGTCCGGGTTTCTGCTCTGTTGGACTGGCCTCCTTGGCGCTTGGGTCTGATTCGGAGTCGCCTTTGGGGGACAACATTTCCATTCTGTCTGCGATCACCTCTGTGGAACGGTGCTCTGTGCCGTTGGCATCCTGCCAAGTGCGGGTGCGCAAACGCCCTTCGATGTAAACCTTTTGGCCCGTGGTCAGATAGCGATCGGCAATTTCTGCCAGTTCTCGCCACAAAACGACTTGGTGCCATTCTGTGCGTTCGTGGCTGTTGCCCTCATGGTCTTTGTAGCGCTCGGAAGTCGCCAAAGACAGCTTGCACAAGGCTTGCCCACTTTCCAGCCAGCGCAAGGCAGGTGGCTTGCCGAGGTGGCCAATGAGCATGACTTTGTTCAATCCGGGCATGGATGCAAAGTACCGAAGGCGCTGCGAGTGGCGTTTTCCAAAAACCTCAATTCTTCACAATCCAAGACCGAAGCTCGGGAAGAACCTTGTCGATGAGCCGGGGCCAGTTGGCATCGCCAGAATCTACATCCACCCATCGGCCTGGCGTTTCCTTCTCGGAAGGAGCGCGCACGGTTTCAAAGTAGGCGGTCATCCGTCGGTGCGTGAGGATGTGTTTCACGGGCCCAAACCGTTCCTCTGGGTCCGTCTGTTCTGCAAAGAGGCCCACTTTTTCGGCAGCCTGTTTTTCTGAGGATTGCGGGATCATTTCACAGGGAAACGCCTCCAGCTGGGACCAAATGCCAGTATCTGGACGCCGCTCCACCCACCACTGGAGTGCGGCTCCGGGCCCGTTGCGCAGCGCAATCGAAAAAATGACCTCAACGGCCAGTGCCGGCTTTTTGGGCTGCTTGACAGGACGTTGAAGTACGGTTTTGCGCGCGTGGGCCAAGCAACCATCGACCAGCGGGCATTCGGCACAGAGGGGCGCTTTGGGCGCGCAGACCAAGGCTCCAAGTTCCATCCACGCTTGGTTGGAGCTGCCAGGATCGGTGTGGTCGAGGAGCAGCTGGCAGGCTTCATCGACGGATTGCTTGCCTGCTTTTCGGTCCACCGCATGCTCGATGTCAAACAGCCGAGACATGACGCGCTGCACATTGCCATCGACCACGGGCACAGGCTCTCCGAAACAAATGCTCGAAATCGCGGCAGCGGTATAGGGACCAACACCGGGCAAGGCGGTCCATTCTTTGGCGTTTTGGGGCAAAACACCACCTTTTTCGTTCACGATGAGCCGTGCCGCATTGTGCAGATTTCTGGCCCTGCTGTAATAGCCCAAGCCCTTCCAAAGGGCCATGACTTGGTCAGTTTCTGCTGCGGCGAGGTCTTGCACCGTTGGAAATGCAGCCATGAACCGTTCCCAATATGCGGTGCCTTGGTCCACCCGGGTTTGTTGTAGGATAACCTCAGAAAGCCACGTAGGGTAGGGCTTTGGGGCGGTTCTCCAAGGCAAAGGCCGGGCGTTTTTGCTGTACCAATTCAGCAACAATGAGGTCAAACGGTGGGGCGTGCTCAAGCGGAAAGATTTATCGTTGGCAAGATGGGGTCATGAGGTCTCCCATCCATGTCCTATTTTTGCCGGCCCAATGAATGGAATTCCAAATCATTGAATCTCATAATCATCCAGCAAGGTGACTGACAATAAGATGACAAAAGCGGATCTCGTAGGCCGCATTTCTGACAAGACGGGAATTGAACGCCAAGACGTCCAGGTGACGGTGGAGGCTTTCATGGAATCAGTAAGGGACTCCCTGGAGAATGGACACAATGTCTACCTCCGCGGTTTCGGAAGCTTCGTGATCAAGCGACGCGCAAAGAAGACCGGACGGGACATCCTCAAGAACAAGACCATTGAGATTCCAGCCCATAACATCCCCTCCTTCAAGCCAGCTAAGAGCTTTATGGAGAATGTAAAGACCAAAGTGTCAGCGAGCTGACACATCCAATTCATGTCAAACGCACCGTCAAATAACCGCACCATCCCCCTGATCATAGGAGGCTTGTGCGTGCTTCTGGCGGTGTTGGTTTGGCAAGTGGTTCCCCGTTCTCCGGAGGCCTATTCTGCCGATCCTATTCCAACATCATTGGAGGAGGGCATCGAAATAGACCCCGTTCAAGCGGCCATTGACCAAGTAAACGGCCCGAACCCCATGGCCGGCATCTTGGCTTTGAAAGCTTTGGCTGAAGAGGAACCACCCAATGTGGATGCTGTGATCGAACTCGGTCGCTTCAGCATTCAATCCGGACAATTCGACAAAGCCCGTGAGCGCTTTGTGCAGGCCATCGAGCTTGCTCCCGAACGGTCCGAACCTCTGATCCAGCTCGGCATGCTGGAATTGGACGGCGATTCTCCCGCCGATGCCCTGATCCATTTCGAGCGAGCGCTCGTCGTGGACAGCGCAGCACACAATGCTTGGTTTTTCCAAGCCCAATGCCATGAGCGTCTGGGAAATCCGGGCTTGGCGCTTTCCAGTTACAAGCGGTTTTTGCCGCTTTCCCCGGATACCGTAATCGAGGAAGCGGTCAAACAACGGATCCTCCTCCTCGAAGAAAATTCAACGAACTCCTAAACCCCCCTTCCCATGCCTAGTGGAAAGAAGCGCAAGCGCCATAAGATGGCCGTGCACAAGAAGAAGAAGCGTCTACGTAAGAACCGTCACAAGAAGAAGAAGTGACGCAACAGATGGTGGAACCGGGAGCCTTTCCGCTTCGCTGACCACCATCGTCATGTATTGACGCGTGAACATCGAACTGGTCATCAACAAGACCAAGTCAGGATTGCGTATTGCCATGTTGGAAGACGGCCATTTGGTCGAACTCCACGAGGACAAAGGCAACCAGGACTATGCGGTCGGGGACATTTACCTCGGTCGGGTCAAGAAGGTGCTGCCCAGTCTCAACGCTGGATTTGTGGACATAGGACATCCAAAGGATGCCTTTCTTCACTATCTCGATTTGGGTCCGCAGTACCGAAGTTTCAAGAAGTATGCCCAACGTTCTGTCAAAGGGACGCAACAGAGCGGTGATCTGACCAACTTCAAGTTGGAAGGAGACATCGACAAAAAGGGCAACATGAAAGACGTGGTCTCCGCAAGCCAAAATGTGCTTGTGCAGGTCGCGAAAGAGGCCATTTCTACCAAAGGCCCCCGGCTCACAGCCGAGGTGACCCTGGCAGGAAGGTACCTCGTGCTGGTCCCGTTTTCGAGCAAGATCAGCATCAGTCAACGCATCCAGAAGGAAAGCGAGCGCAAACGCCTCAGGGTGTTGCTGCAAAGCATCCGTCCGGAGAACTGCGGGATCATCGTCAGAACTGTAGCCCAGGAAAAGGGAGCTGCAGACCTGCATTCCGATCTCGAAGAATTGAGCCAACGTTGGAAGGAGTTGCACTCCAACCTGCGAAACGCTAAACCCAGGCAACGTGTCTTGGGAGAAATCAACAAGACCAGCTCCCTCTTGAGGGACCTGCTCACGCCTGATTTTTCTCAAATCTTGGTCAACGACGCAGACGTGGCAAACGAGGTGAGGGAATTCCTCGCTGGCATTGCCCCGGACAAAGTGGACATTGTCAAAGAGTCAAAAGCCAAGGACGTCTTTGACGACCGTGGTGTGCACCGCATGATCAAGGCGAGCTTCGGCCGCCAGGTGAATTTGCGGAGTGGTGCTTATTTGATTGTTGAGCACACGGAGGCCATGCACGTCATTGACGTGAACTCGGGAGGAAGGAAAGCGGGTGCGACCTCACAAGAGGAAAACGCGACCGCCACCAACCTCGAATGTGCCACGGAAATTGCCCGTTTGTTGCGCCTGCGTGACATGGGAGGCATCATCTGTGTCGACTTCATCGACATGGGTGAGACGGCGAACCGCCGTCAATTGACCGAAGCACTGCGCAAGTCCATGAAGCCGGACAAAGCCAAGCACAACGTGCTGGCGCCCAGCCGATTTGGCGTTGTTGAGATCACCCGTCAGCGCGTTCGTCCTGTAACGGACATCAAAACCGCCGAAGAATGCCCATCCTGCAACGGAACGGGCAAGGTGACGGCCAGTATTTTGGTGACGGACGGCATAGAGGCAGCCCTTCAGGCAGCAGCCGACCGAGGTTTGGGGGAGTCCACCCTCATCTTGCACCCCATGGTGGAAGCATACATCACCAAAGGGTTCTGGAACAACCAACTCAAATCGTGGAAGAAGTCCTTTGGGATGAAAATCCACGTCGAAGCCAACTCATCTATGGAGTTGCTCGAGCATCACCTCTACGACGGAAACGGAGAGGAGATCGCGCTGTAATCATTGCGGACGGGGCGGTATTTCCTTGGGATAAGCCAGGAAATGCCGCTCCACCGTCATGCTCAGCGCACTCAGGTTCAAGTGGTCTGATGCAGCCGCTACATCTTGAACTGAACCGTCTTTGTACAACATGCTAATGCCATTGGACGCCGTAGAATATGCGCGGTTGTCAATCCTATCGTGCAAGACGAAGTAGGAAGCCTCTTCCATGCCGATGCCAAAGGCTTCACTCACAGATTGCAGGCGCTCTGCGATGTCGTTTTGGTCAAACGGCTGGTCGCGAAGTTCAATCTTGAACAGGCGCCGCTCGGTCAACCGCTGACACAGTTCTGACAACACAACGTCTTCGTGGTGCTGCCACGCTTTGATGCAGCACATGACGTCGTTGTCATCAATAGAACAGAACCGGGCCAAGACTTCAGGATCGGCAATGAACCGCGCCCGATCGAGGTCTTCATACAGAAATGGAGCAATGGCGGGGGTGGCCCAAACGTCTGTGCCGCGGCGGGCAATTTCTCCTGCCCGTTCTAGGATGCGCATCATCATCCATTCTGCAGAGAGCACAGTTTTGTGCAAATAGACCTGCCAGTACATCAGGCGGCGCGAGATGATGAATTTCTCGATGGAGTAGATGCCCTTCTCTTCCACAACGAGCCGTCCTTCGTGGACATTGAGCATGCGGATAATGCGCTCCGAGCTGATGTGGCCTTCGGTCACCCCTGTAAAGAAACTGTCCCGGCGCAGGTAGTCCATCCGGTCCATGTCCAGTTGGCTCGATACCAGGTCGTGCAGAAAGCCTTTGGGGTGGTGGTCGTTGAAGATTTCGATGGCGACGTCCAGCATGCCATTGAAATGCGCATTGAGCTCATTCATGATGAGCGTGCTGATTTCTTCGTGGTGGACGCCGCGAACGATGGTGTGCTCCAGGGCATGGCTGAATGGACCGTGGCCCACATCGTGCAGCAAAATGGCCAAGCAGGCTCCGCGGTATTCTTCCTCAGTGATGATCACGCCTTTTTCTCGGAGTGAATCCAAGGCTTCTTGCATGAGGTGCAGCGCGCCTACAGCGTGGTGAAAACGGTTGTGAACCGCCCCGGGATAGACGAGGTGACTCAGCCCGAGTTGGCTGATTCTACGCAGCCGCTGCACCCAAGGGTGGTCCAGGACTTGGGTGAAGTCAGCGTGGCGCAATTGTATAAACCCGTAGACCGGGTCATTGAGCAGCTTGGGTCGTGCAGCCATACCCGAAATTTGGTGTCTTTCTTTGCATTGGCACCGCCTTCACAAAATAATTGCGAGCAAAGGCCATTGAACCATTTATGACGCGCACTCCACACATACTTTGGGCAGACGACGAAATCGACCTGCTGAAGCCCCACATCATCTTCTTGCAAGCCAAGGGATATGAAGTCACAGGGTTCACCGATGGCGCGGCATTGCTCGATGCTTTGGAAGACGAGCGGATTGTAGACGTGGTGTTTCTCGATGAGAACATGCCCGGTCTTACAGGCCTAGAAACCCTTCAGCGCATCAAGGAACGCCGCCCCCATTTGCCGTGCGTCATGATCACCAAGAGTGAGGAAGAGCACATTATGGAGGAGGCCATTGGGTCTAAAATGGCCGATTACTTGATCAAACCGCTCAACCCGAATCAGATTCTCCTTTCCCTCAAGAAAATCCTCGACGAAAAACGCCTTGTAGGGGAGAAGGCCATGAGCGACTACCAAAGGGAGTTCCGAGAACTGGGCATGAGGTTGATGGACAGGCTCGGCCGAGAGGACTGGGAGGACATCCACAAGCGGCTGGTGCATTGGGACCTGGAGTTGTCCGCCTCGGGTGACCAAGGCATGGCCGAGGTGCTGCACATGCAGCGCGTCGATGCAGGCCGCCAGTTTGCCAAGTTTGTCAAGGCCAATTACAGAGACTGGTTGCAAGACATGGACCGGTGTGACGATGAAGAGGACCCCCTCTTGGCCCCCAAGGTCATGTCCGAATCCGTGAAGCCCCTGCTCGATCAGGGACGCAAAACGCTGTTTGTCCTCATCGACAACTTCCGCTACGACCAGTGGCGGGCGCTGGGGCCGGCATTGGCGGACCAATGGCAGGTGCAATCTGAGCGCATGCACTGGAGCATGTTGCCCACGGCCACCCAATACGCCCGAAATGCCATGTTCGCGGGCATGACGCCTGCTCGGATTGCCCAAGCTTTTCCGCAGTGGTGGAAGGACGAGCAAGCCAAAGGTTCCAAGAATGCCCACGAATCCGACTTGTTGGGGGAACAGCTCAAGCGGTGGGGATTCTCAGGAAAATGGGGGTACCACAAGATCACCGATGTGGCCGCTGGCCGCAAACTCGTGGAGGATTTCCACCAAATCAAAGACCGCGACTTTACCGCTGTCGTGTTCAATTTCGTGGACATGCTGAGCCATGCCCGCACAGAAAGTGAGATCATCAAAGAGCTCGCAGAGGACGAAGGGGCTTACCGGTCGCTGACGATGAGCTGGTTCGACCACAGTCCGCTCAAAGAGCTGCTCACCCTTGCCGCCGAAGAGGGCATGGACCTGGTTCTGACCTCAGACCACGGCACGGTTCAGGTCGACAACCCCATCAAGGTGCAGGGCGAAAAAGAAGTGACAGACAACCCACGCTACAAAACAGGCCGCAACCTGAGGCATGGCGAGGACGTCTTTGTGGTCGACGACCCCGAAGCAGTGGGGCTGCCCAAGTCCCACCTTTCGAGCCGTTACATCTTCGCCCAAGAGCGCGATTTCATGGTGTACCCCAACAACTTCAATCGGTTTGTGCGCTACCTGACCGGCACTTTCCAGCACGGTGGCATTTCCATGGAGGAAATGCTGGTGCCCTTGGTGCACTTGAGTCCCCGATGAACAGGACATGAAGCGCTCTGATTCAGATGTGACGAACGGCGAAGGGAAGTCACTGCGGTGCCTTTGGCGCTCCCAACCTTACAATGTTGCTCAGATCGGCGAGGTCGCTGGGGCGTTTTTTGGGCACATCGATTGGGGTGACGTGGTGGCGATCCAAGCGCCCATGGGAACGGGTAAGACCACATTTGTTGCGGCATTGGCCACATTGCTTGGCGCTCAAGATGTCGCTTCGAGTCCCACGTTCGCGCTGTGCCAAGAGTACCCCATAGAGGGCCAGCCCGGCATTTCTGAGCAGCGCACCATACGCCACCTCGATTTGTACCGCATCCAGCACGATGCTGAGTTGCATGGACTCGGTTGGGAGGAATTGATGGAAGACCGGGGTGCGATCACCTTGGTAGAATGGCCAGAACGCGCAGCGGACCACTTTCCAGACCGCGCCAAATTGCTGCGCATTGAACGCCAACCTGATGGCCTTCGACTTGCTGCTTTGTGGGTAAAGGAAACCGCGTAAATTCCGGACGCCGTCCAATACTGCCGTGGAAACCAAGGAACGCATCCGCCGGCTGGCCTTTCAGGCCGCCCTGTCCCCTCAAGAAGAGCTGTTGCCAGTGCCCACTGGTGAGGGCTCACTGAGCATCGGAATCCCCAAAGAGATTGCGCTGCAAGAGCGCCGCGTCGCTTTAGATCCCGATGCCGTCGGACTGCTGGTGGCGCACGGCCACGAGGTGACGGTGGAGACGGGAGCCGGAAAACACGCCCAGTTCACAGACACCGATTACAGCGAAGCAGGTGCGCGCATTGCACCAGATGCCCGCTCGGTCTACGACAATGATGTGATCATCAAGGTTGCCCCTCCTCAAGAAGCGGAGTTGGAGCACATGAGGGACCGCCAAACGATATTCAGTGGGCTGCAACTGGCCACACGTCCAGAAGCGACCATCGAAAAAATGATGGACCGCAAGATCACGGCGGTGGCCTGGGACTTCATGCAGGACCGCACAGGCATCTTCCCGCTCGTGCGTGCCATGGGAGAAATTGCCGGCACCACCAGCATTTTGATCGCAGCGGAATACCTGGCCCATCCCGATTTTGGTGACGGCTCCATGATGGGCGGAATGACAGGGGTGGCCCCTTCAGAGGTGGTCATCATCGGCGCGGGAACGGTGGGGGAGTTTGCGACCCGTGCAGCCATTGGTCTGGGCGCTTCGGTCCGCGTTTTTGACGCCAGTCCTTACCGTTTGAGGCGTTTGCGCGGCGAAATCGGAGGACGGCTGTGGACGAGTACCTACCATTCCAAGGTCTTGCGGGAGTCGCTCAAGGAGGCCAACGTCGTCATCGGCGCCGTGCGGCCAAACCATGGGAGGACCCCCATGATCGTCACCGAAGACATGGTGAGGGACATGCGCGATGGTTCTGTCATTGTAGATGTCAGCATCGACAGCGGGGGCTGTTTTGAAACCTCCCGATTGACCAACCACCAAGACCCCGTTTATGTGGAACACGGCGTTACCCATTACGGCGTCACAAACATTCCCAGCCGGGTTCCGCGAACGGCGAGCCTGGCTTTGTCGAACCAATTGGGCCCTCTGCTCAAAGAGGTCGGTGAGAATGGAGGGATTGACCGGGGAGTAGAGGGAAATCCTCTGTTCCGCAGTGGCCTTTATCTCTACAGGGGCAATGTGGTCAACCAAGACCTCGCAGAGGCATTTGGGTGGCCCTACAAGGACCTCAATCTATTGCTGGCTGCCCTGGACTGAAACCGTGGCTTGGACAGCGCCTGTTCCTTTCAATGGAATGGTCCCAGTTAACCACCTACCCGCTTGCGGATTTCGTGCAGTTTGAGCAAGGCTTCAACAGGCGTGAGCCGGTCTATGTCAAGTCCGAGCAGGTCTTCTTTGATGTCCTGAAGCACAGGGTCGTCGAGCTGAAAAAAGCTCATCTGGAGGCCGTCGCCATCCACCGTCACTGCACCAGCGCTTTTGCCTCCCTCTTGGCGCCCTGCACCTTGAGATTCGAGGCCCGTGAGGACTTCCTCCGCGCGCCGAACCAGGGCAGCGGGCATGCCCGCCAGCTTGGCCACATGGATTCCAAAACTGTGCTCGCTGCCACCGGGAATGAGCTTCCTCAAAAACACCACTTTACCGTCTTGCTGGCGCACGCTCACATTGGCATTGTGGATGCGTGGGAAACGGTCCGCCATGCGGTTCAGCTCGTGGTAATGCGTAGCAAACAGTGTTTTGGCGCGGCTCTTGGGATGCTCATGCAGGAACTCTGCAATGGCCCATGCAATGCTGATGCCGTCATAGGTGCTGGTACCACGACCGATTTCGTCGAGCAAGACAAGCGACCGGTCCGACAAATTGTGCAGGATGGATGCCGTCTCGTTCATCTCCACCATAAAAGTGGACTCACCAGCGCTCAGGTTGTCGGAGGCCCCCACGCGTGTAAAGACCTTGTCGACCACGCCCATTCGCACAGACCGAGCGGGCACATAGCATCCCATTTGCGCCATCAGAACGATGAGCGCAGTTTGCCTGAGCAGGGCACTTTTTCCGGACATATTGGGGCCCGTGATCATCAGGATTTGCTGATGGTCACGGTCCAATGCGACGTCATTGGCCACATAGCTTTCTCCATCGGGCAGGCAGTGTTCGATCACAGGGTGCCGGCCCCCGACGATTTCAAGCTCTGATCCCTCCACCAAGGTGGGCCTGGTATAGCCGTGGTCTTCGGCCAGCGTCGCAAACCCTAGAAGCAGGTCCAATCCCGCAACCGCCCTTGCCGTCGCCTGCAAAACGGGCAGGAAGGGGTGCATTGCAGTAACCAGACGTGTGTAGGCTTCACGCTCTACGACATCGAGGCGCTCCTCTGCGTCGAGGATCCGCTGCTCGAGTTCTTTGAGCTCTGGGGTGATGTACCGCTCCGCTTGGGTCAGGGTTTGCTTGCGGATCCATGTTTCGGGAACCTTGTCTTTGTGGGCATGCCGGACTTCGAGGTAGTACCCAAAAACGTTGTTGAAGGCGATTTTGAGGGAAGTGATTCCCGTGGCGTCGGCTTCCCGAATGCGGATGCCTTCCAGTTTGGCCTTGCCGTTGTCGCGAAGGTCTCGAAGTTGGTCCAATTCGTCGACGACACCAGCGGCGATGGAGGCCCCTTTACCCAAGACGCCAGGGGGGTCTTCGGTCAACTCGACACGCAGCTGCTCTAAGGCGGCGTCGGCAGGGTCCAACCGGCCTGCCCAGCGTCCGATGACGGCGTCGTCTGAACTGTCGACCATGAGGCGCAGCGCCTCTACAGCGGTCAGTGCCTGGCGCAGTTTTTTGAGCTCGGCAGGCGAAATGCGCACGGCCGCTGTTTTGGCCAGCAAACGCTCCAAGTCACCGATGCGTCCGAGCTCGGCGATGAGGTCGGCCCGCATTTGAGGCTGGTCCAAAAACGCAGAAACGGCTTCGTGGCGCCGGGCGATGGCACCGGCATCACACAAGGGCTGGGCAATCCAACGGCGCAGCATTCGGGCGCCCATGGGGGTGGCCGAGCGGTCGAGGATGTCGACCAAAGCAGTGCCCTCGGGGTGGGTAGGCACCAACAGCTCCAGGTTGCGAATGGTAAAGCCATCCATCGCAACATTCTGCCCCCATTCGACGCGGCCCAATGAGGCGATGTGGGCCATGCGGTCGTGCTTGGTCGTGCCCACGTAATGCATCGCAGCACCCGCAGCAATCACGGCGAGGGGCTGACCATCGAGCCCAAATCCCTTGAGTCCTTTGGTTCCGAAATGTCCTTCTAGTGTTTCCCTTGCAAAGTCCAATTGCCACACCCAATCGTCCAGAGGAAAGCGATAGCCACTGAGTTGCAGGGATGTGGGCTCGCCATGCCTCAAATGCAGGGTTTCTTTGGGGCGAAACGTCCGCAGCAATGGAGCGATGTCCTCTGGTGCACCTTCTCCTGCGAGGAATTCTCCCGTCGACACATCCAAAAAGGCCACGCCCGCCCGCTCGCGTTTGGAACTTCCGCGTCCTTCTAGGACCACGTGCACAGCCGCGAGCCAGTTGTTTTCGCGCGCCTCCAACACCTGGTCGTTGAGGGCGACCCCCGGTGTGACCATTTCGGTCACGCCACGCTTGACAATGGTCTTGGTCGTTTTGGGGTCTTCGAGCTGGTCGCACACCGCCACACGGTGTCCTGCTCGAACCAATTTGGGCAGGTAATTCTCCAGCGCATGGTGCGGAAACCCTGCGAGTTCGATTTCCGCTGCAGCCCCGTTTTTTCGGGCGGTGAGCACGATGTTGAGCACTTTGGCTGCTGTCACAGCATCGGAGCCGAACGTCTCATAAAAATCCCCGACCCGAAAGAGCAACAAGGCGTCGGGATGCTGGGTCTTGACGCGGTTGTATTGCGCCATTAACGGCGTCTCCTTTGCGGCTTTGGCCGGCTTGGATTTCCCGTTGGCCTGCGCCATGGGGAATCAGGATGCGACTTTGAGGCGGCCTGTATCGCTGTCGCCAAACTGCTGGTTGGCGTATTCGGCGGTAATGCGGAGGCTGTCCACACCATCCTTTCCAGGAAGCTCGAACATGGCATTGCTGAGTACAGCCTCACAAATGCTGCGCAATCCACGGGCACCAAGCTTGAATTCAACGGCTTTTTCGACGATGAAGTCCAAAGCGTCAGCATCGAATTGAAGGTCGATGCCATCAATTTCGAAAAGGCGCTGGTATTGCTTGATCAAGGCATTCTTTGGCTCGGTCAAAATCCTCCGCAGTGCCTCGCGGTCCAACGGGTCCAAATGCGTCAGTACAGGGAATCGACCGATGAGCTCTGGAATCAGACCAAAACTTCGCAAGTCCCCGGGTGCAATGGAAGACAGCAGTGTGTCTGGGCGATCTCCCTTCTCAGTGGTGAAACCGATGCTGGAAGTGGCGATTCTGCGCTCAATGTGCTGTTCAATGCCGTTAAACGCCCCTCCACAGATGAAGAGGATGTTCCGGGTATCGATGGAAATGAGCTTCTGCTCAGGGTGCTTGCGTCCACCTTGTGGTGGAACGTTGACTTCGGCTCCTTCGAGCAGTTTGAGCAACGCTTGCTGAACACCCTCGCCGCTCACGTCGCGCGTGATGGAAGGGTTGTCGCTTTTGCGGGCCACCTTGTCGATTTCATCGATAAACACAATGCCGCGCTCGGCCTTGGCCACATCGTAGTCGGCCGATTGCAACAAGCGAGAAAGGACGCTTTCGACGTCTTCACCCACATAGCCTGCCTCCGTGAGGATGGTGGCATCTGCAATGCAGAACGGAACCTTCAGGAGCCGAGCGATGCTGCGGGCCAGCAGGGTTTTGCCCGTCCCCGTCTCTCCGACGAGCACAATGTTGGACTTGTCGATTTCGATCTCACCTTCTGCTGCAGGATGGGCGAGGCGCTTGTAGTGGTTGTACACCGCTACGCTCAATGTGCGCTTGGCGTTTTCTTGGCCAATGACGTAATCGTCCAAGAAACGCTTGATGTCCGCAGGGCGGTCCATCTGAAGTCCCGGATCGAACCCTGCATCGTTGTCGTCGTTCCGCTCCTCCTTCACAATGGCGTCCGCCTGCTCGATACAGTGGTCGCAGATGTGGCCCGTCACCCCCGCTATGAGGATGTCGACTTCCGCCTTCTTGCGCCCACAGAACGAGCAGTTGATTTCGCGGTCCGCCATGGCCTTATCAGTCTTGTTTGCGTTCTAGGACCTCGTCGATCATGCCGTAAGCCTTGGCTTCTTCGGCGATCATCCAATAGTCGCGGTCGCTGTCTTCCCACACCTTCTTGTAGTCCTGTCCGCTGTGGTGGGCAATGATTTTGTAGAGCTCCTCCTTGAGCTTCATGATCTCACGGGCTGTGATCTCGATGTCGCTGGCCTGTCCACGTGCACCTCCGAGAGGCTGGTGGATCATGGTCCGGCTGTGCTTGAGACCGGTGCGCTTTCCAGCAGCTCCTGCACACAGCAGAACCGCACCCATGGACGCTGCCATTCCGGTGCAAATGGTGGCCACATCCGGACGGATGTACTGCATCGTATCATAGATGCCCAAGCCAGCATAAACGCTGCCTCCAGGTGAGTTGATGTAAATCTGAATGTCCTTGGTGGGGTCTGTTGACTCCAAGAACAGCATCTGTGCCTGAATGATATTGGCGATGTAATCGTCTACCCCGGTACCGAGGAAAATGATACGGTCTGCCATCAAACGGGAGAAGACGTCCACCTCTCTAAACGGCATCTGCCGTTCTTCGATTACTGTACGGGTCATGTTCTCCGGGCCGTGAACGGCGGAGATGTAGTCCTCTACATGGTGGCTGGTGAAGCCGCGGTCTTGGACGGCGTACTTCAAAAATTCCTTGCGCGTGCTCATCATAGTATGGTCCGAAAGTTAGTTCCAGACAGCCATTGCTCCACAGGCAGAATCAAAGGGAACGCACGATTTCCATCCACTCATCGTGGGAAACCTCTTTCTCCTTGATTTTGGCCAGTTCGCGAAGCTTGTCGATGGCCTTTCTCTCGTAGATGGATTCCGCCACCCTGCGCACCTCTTTTTGGTCGCTCATCATCTGGGCCACCATGGGCTCGAGTTGCTCTGCTTCCAATGGAATGCCGTACTGAGCATATTGGGCCTTGATGGCGTTTCCGGCTTCCGCCTGGATCTCTTCTCCACCCACTTCGATGCTGTGCTCATCGATGATGTGGTTTTGGATCACCTGCCACTTGATGCCCTTGGCATATTCCGAAAATTCTGATTCGATCTCTTCGGCGGTGATGGGCTTCTCGTTGGCCACCCGAATCCACCGCTTCAAGAAGTCTTCTGGAAGGGGAGGGTTCAGTTTGTCGACCACTTCTTCCACAAACTTCCGGCGGAAAACGCGGTCTCCATCGCGGTCAAAAATGCGGCGCAAGTCCTCTTCGACTTTGCCGCGGAAAGCCTCCTCATCCTTGACCACATCCTCTCCAAAAAGCTTGTCATACAGCTCTTCGCCGAGTTCAGCGGGTTCGATGTGGCGGATTTCTTTGACCGAGAAGCGCAAAGGACTGCTGAAGTCGGCTGCTGCTTTGCGGTCGATGCCCAAAAGGCGGGCCAGGTCATCTGCATCCTTGGACACTTTGCCTGGCTTGACCACCACCTCGGCCTCTTTGGCCAAGCCGACGAGTTGCTTGCGGGTGGATTTGTCTTTGATTTCAGACAAGGTGATCGTGCCTTCGTGCATGATCCCTCCGGGCTTGATTTCCTTTCCGTCGGACTCCAATTCGACGAATTCACCAATCAGAAGATCCTCCTCGCCCGCTTCATCGCGCTCGGACATTTTGCCGTAGCGGCGGCGCAAATCGCCAATCTGATCGTCGATCAAGGAGCTGTCAATGCGCACCTTGTGGTTGACGAACTTGGTGAACCAACCGAACTTGATGTCCACTGTTGGGCTCAAACCGATGTCGTACCGAAAGGTGAAGGCTTCGGGCTTGTCCCAGTTGCCATCGCTTTCGTTTTCGACGGTGGGGATGGGCTGTCCCAAAAGCCGGAGCTTCTCTTCGCGGATGTAGCCGTCGAGTCGCTCTCCAAGAATCTTGTTGAGCTCGTCGGCCAGCACGGCTTTCCCATACTGTTTCCGCACCAATTGAATGGGGACTTTTCCAGGGCGGAAACCGGGCATTTTGACCTGCTTCCGGTATTCCTCCAAAATGCCTTCTACTTTTTCCCGGTAATCTTCCGGGTGAACCGTAACCGTGAGGACGCCATTCAGCGCATCAATGTTCTCTTTGGTGATTTCCATGGCTTGGTTATGCCTTCGGTTTTATCAAGTGCGGGCGGAGGGACTCGAACCCACACACCTTACGGCACCAGATCCTAAATCTGGCGTGTCTACCAATTTCACCACGCCCGCAGCGGGCGCGAAGATAGGCTTTCCATCGACGGGGACGAAGCCCGGCTTTGCGTCTGCGAATTGAATGTCGGTTGGCCGCGTTGGTGGCGCAGTTTGGCGCTGTGCTCTCCCTGTTTTTAGCACATGCGGTACTTCAAGTGGTGCCCCAGGAGGCCGGCCGATTCGGTGTTCAATACCGATTGAGGTCGGCCTTCGTTGGGGGGACAGGCGTACTCTGTGCGCTGTTTTCAGGGGGCCAATGTCTCAGCGCGCAGGAAGGCCCCCACGCCCTTTTACCCAGAAAGTGGGGGGTGCATTTCCGCGCTGCGGACCCTGGAGTTTGGACCGTGGCTGCCCGCGCCCAAGGCAGCCGCGCTCCTCTAAAGGGGGGAGGTTGGCAGGGCTACCTGCAATATGACAAAGGCGGTACCATTCAAGGGCGCCTGCAGCAGTGGGTGGTTTTGGGCGGTGACGCCAAACTGGGCAGTGGTCTGGCCCGCAATGCCCGCGGCATGGGGAGTCTGTTGCTTTCGGTGGGAATCCAAGATTGGGCCGCCCACATCACCATACCATTGCGCCAGCCGCATCCGCGGCCATTCCAATCCACGTGGCAGTGGTCCGCGAGGTTTCCATTGATTCAGGACGCGCTTGGGATGGCGGACATTCAGTGGCACCCTGGTTCACTGCCATTGCTGTCTCTGACCGCTGTGGCCGACAAATGGGCGGCCGGAGCAGGGTCAGCCGGAGCCTGGTTGTCTTTCGGACATGCCCTGTTCGGTCAAAGCGCTGCCGTTGAATGGCGTTTGACTGTGGGCGTGCTGAGGGGGGACATCCCTTGGACGGGCATAGACCTCGGTTCGAACCCCGCTTTTGGATCGGATCCCGCCCAGCAATGGCACCTTCAATGGCTGTGGCAGTGAGGGGCTGGACACTCCGTTGCGCCCCCGCACTGTGGTGGCCATTTTGGTTGGCCAGCAGCAATGTTGCACATGCCCAGACCTTGTACGATGAGGCATTGGACGTGCCGCTGGTGGCTGTGGCTTGGGATGCCGGTTGCGTGACGCGCGATGAGTGCGCTGCCCTGGCGGCCGCTTTTCGAGATCAACCCTTGGCTGTGTGGACCCAACAAGCGGTGGCCTTTGAGCTGGCACCGTCCCGGTCGGCTCAAGTTGTGGATTGCTTGCGCCGTCTTCCCGAATGGCAAGAGGCATTTCGGCTTTCAGCACAAATTCCAGCCCGCCGTCCGGCATCCAATGTGCGGTTGAGGGGAGACTTTTCTCCTGGTGCTTCTGGCATGTACCTCTCTTTTAGAGACAAAGGCAGAACAGGCAGCGATTTGGGGTGCAGGGCAGCGTATCGAGAGGGACGGGCAGAACTCGAATCGGCCCACCTCAAAACGGCGGGGGTACAGGGAAATTGGTGGTTTGGGACATTGGCGGCCGGCTACGGGCAAGGTTTGGTAGTGTGGACGCCGAGTCCTTTTGATGACATCGGGGGGATGGAAGGAAGCCATAAGATTGGCCGGGGAATTCGTCCTGCCTTGTTTCGCCAGCGCGGGGTATGGAATGGCTTGGGAGGGCAGAAAATCCGGGGATTTTCGCGCCGGTGGAGGCCCAGTTGGTGTGTCATCGGCAAGACTTGGCCGGACCAAAAAAGGACCGCTGCGGTGGGCGGGCGCTGGAACCAGGTGGAGTGGGCAGGGCGCATTCAAG
>JAKMCX010000215.1 GCA_022428285.1 Flavobacteriales bacterium | reverse complement strand
GCCGTCATCTGCGTTGGCTCCACCATAATTGCAGGCAGCAGCATCGGCACAGCCGAAGACCAAGCCGGTTTCGGGGCACACCACCACTTCAAAATGCAGGTCCACATTGGACAATGCGCTGGACCTAAATGCAGTCCCGTCTCCATAATCTGGGCTCGCGGTGGCGATGGCATAGCCCGAAGTCAATTCGAGGATATAGGTCACGCCAGCCTCGAGGTAGAGGGTTCCGAAGGTGAAGGTCTGTTCCGCATATCCATCAGACCCGTTGATGGAAGTGTGACACAGATTGCCATTGGTGGATGTCGCCCCGATGACCTGAGAGGTTCCCACCATCGCTCCGTCGTTCCAACTTTCCTCCGTGTTGCTTCCCGCTTGGCGGATGGCCACCTGCGCATCAGCAGCGTCACAGACCACCAGCTTCACTTGGGTCAAACTTCCACTTTCAGTCACCAAAAATGACTGGCCCAATTGCAATCCCGCCCCCAAATCCTCGCCCACATTGCCGATGACCGAAGAGATGCACCCCTCGATGCACGACGTTGCTGGCGTTCCGGTATCACCACCCACGCATCCGCAGCCTTCAATGTCCTCTGCCGAGCCTCCGCAGACGCCGTTGCAGTCCACGGTGGCACAGCTCCCATCATCCACAATGGCCGCGGCATCATAGTTGCACGCCGAAGCATCCAAACAGCCATAGCACTCTTCTTCGCTGAAGCCCGTGTTGCCGCCGACGCAACCACAGCCCTCCGCCGTATAGGCTGTTCCGCCGCAATCACCATGGCAATCGCTGTACAGGCAACTGCCATCCTCCGCATCTGCACCGCTGAAATTGCACGCTCCCGCATCCGTGCAGCCAAACGTCAAGTCGGCGATGGGACAAAACGTGACTACAAAATGCAAATCGGAATTGGACAATGCGCCACTCGTATTGAAAGCGGTGCCCCCCGCGTATGAAGCGGATTCGGAACTGATGGCATAGCCCGAGGTCAGCTCGATCACATAGGTCTCGCCCGATTCGATGTAGACCCCTTCCAATGCAAACGTCTGCTCTTCGTATCCAATCGAACCATACACCGAGGTGTTACAGAGGTTGGTGTTGGTCGAGGAAGCGGCGACCTCTTGAGAGGTTCCCAGCAGGCTGCCGTCATTCCATGCACTTCCACTGTCACTCCCCACCTGTCGAATGCTGAGCTGCGCATCCGAGGATTGGCAGATGATCAAGGTGACCGACTGCAATTCCCCGCTGTCGGTGGCCACGAATGATTGTCCCGTGCGCAACCCGGCGTCCAACGAGGCACTGGTGTTGGCAATGGTAGACACAGGGTCACATTGACCCCATGCACTTCCCAATGTCACGAACCAGAGCAACGCTGTGGCGGCAAGTTGAAGTGGAACACGCATCAAGCTTCTGATTTGAATGGACCGTCAGAAAACATCATCATTGCTTGACCACAGGGATGCGGTGCACTGCGCCGCTGATGGTTTCAATGCGCACGAAATACATCCCAGACTGCAAGTTTTGAGTCTGCCAGGCATACCGTCGGGTGCCCTGGCTTCCGCGGCGGACTTCGATGGTGCGTCCGCGTGTATCCACAAGACTCAAATATTGAAGCGTTTCTGTGCCTGAATAGACCACCTCGAAACCTGCATTGAATGGATTGGGCACAATGGCCAATTCACTCAGAACGGGTTCAGCGCCCGCTTCAGTGAACCGCCAGGTCACTGGCTGGTTCAAGGTTCCAAGCCTGTCGTTGGCCTCAAAACGGACTTTATCATCGCTGACGTAGGCCATTCCATTGGCACCACTGATGAAGCGCACTTCAATGTCATCGGCGGCTTCGAGCCCATATCCTTGAACGAAGTAACGCTCGCCCTGATCCAAGACCTGTGGGCGGGCCGAGGCCATGAGAATTCCTCGGTTCCACCATTCGATCCGGTCTTCGGGAGAACGGACCCAGTGCGCCGGCATGGCCAGCTCCGCAATCGCCTCCATGGAGTATGGGAGTCCACGAACATTCTCAGCGAGTGCATTTGGCAGCCCTGAAATGGCCTCCTCTGCGCGCAGGGTGGGTGAACCCAGGAAAAGAGTCGACTCCGGCAAGACCAACGTTCCCAAACTGTCCCCTGCAAGAGCATTGCCATCCCCTTGGAGGTAAATCCGGTAACCACGTGTGGGCTCTAAGCGGTCCAAGGTGCCGGCCCACTCCCCGTTGCCGAGGTAGGTGGCAAAGCCGTCATAGCGTCCTTTGACTTCGTCATTGACCTCCAAGACTTCGGCATCGTAGAGGCTGCGAAGCGCCTCTTCAACAGCAAGTGCACGCTGGGAAGGGAAGCCCAAGTCGTTCCAGCCCATGGCCACTTCAAACGAAGTAGAGTCGATGTTGTCGGGCATCCGACCGGTCCACACCACCGACGCGTCGGCCGAGAGTTTGACCTGGTAGGTGTGGTTCAACGCCATCGGTGTGCTGGCGCTGCCTGCCCATTCTTCGGAATCCGCATCGTAGCTGGACACCCATGCTTGGCCAGTGGACTTGGCCACCTCCACGTCAGCGGCGATGTCACCCAGTACATCGCCGACCGACCACTCGGTCCATCCCCCATCATTGGTGTGGTCAGGATGGTCAAATGGCAGGGAAATCCAGTTCCAACCCGCCGTGAGGTCCACGGTGGTCTCCATGACATCGCCCATCTGCAGGATGAGCGGCTCGAACA
>JAKMCX010000187.1 GCA_022428285.1 Flavobacteriales bacterium | reverse complement strand
CATTGCTGTCCTGATAAGTGTAGAGCAGGTCGGTGGGCCCCGTACCGGCTGCAGAAGGCAAAAATGTGCCCATGGGATCGGTGACCCCGGGTCCACTCCACGAGCCTCCAGCTGGGGTGGCTCCAGTCAAGTTCGCAGGGATATTTTGGTTGCAAAATGCCTCTTGCATGGGGGCCTCAACCAAGGGGAGTAGGTTCACATCTACAGTCCATTGCACCGTTTCTGCGCAGCCTTGCGCGCTGAAGGCCGTTGCCTCGAAAGCCATATTGACAGTTCCAGCAACGGTATCAAACTGGGCAGGGGTTCCGGCGTTAAAGTCCCACGTGAGCGAAGCCCCGTCGGGCTCCGAAAGAAAGAGTTGTGCGGTGTCGCCTTGGCACACTTCGGTGTCGCCGATGATCTCCGGTGATGGAAGCGGGTGGACGGTGAACGTCTTGTTGTCGGTGGTGTAGCAGCTCCCGGATCCGTTGTCGATGGTGAGGGTGTAAGTCCCAGGTGTTATGCTCGGATCTAAGGTTCCGTCCGATGTCACGCCTACGCCGCTCCATGTGGCAGACAGGGGCATCCAGTCGTTCATGGTCAACGCTGCATCTCCAAAGCAAGCTTCAACAGGGGAGCCAGGATCGACCTGAGTGAGGTCTTCGACCACCACCGTACGCATGTCGTTTTCGCTGCAGCCATTGGCATCGATGTAGCTGTAAGTCAAGTCGTAAACTCCCACTCCGTTGGGTGAAAAGCTGTCGGCCCCGGTCAACCCTGGTCCGCTCCAGCTTCCGCTTCCTCCTCCTTCGGTCAGGCCGGGAGAGTAGCCCGTGAGCGGTTCAACGACGGCGTCGTTGTTGCACAGCACGAGGGTGTCGCCCGCTTCCACGACGGGGTTGTCAAACGAAGTCAAACTGACTGTGGTTGTATTGTCGCAGCCTACATCATCGGTAACGGTCAAGGTGACCTCTACAATTCCTGCCGAAGGCGGCGCAGTCCAATCATATGTGCTTCCCGATCCGGTCCCTTGGCTTCCACTCCACTGGAATGGATCAAACGTACCGGAGCCTCCTGTGGCAGACCCTGAGAATGAGACCGTTATATCCGGGCAAGGAGGTGCCGGGGGGACGATGCTCACTTCCGGCAACGGGGCAATGTCCAGGTCGATGGTTGCGGTATTGGTGCATCCGTTGGCTGAATTGGCAGAAAGCCCCAGGGAGACATTGGACTGGGGCACAATGGGGACGCAGTGAGAATGAAGGTCGCCTACGATCACAGGGCTGCTGCTCCAAGTGTAGGTCTCTGCCCCTGTAGCGATGACCAGCAATGTGTCCCCTGCGCAAAATGCCGGGAGCACCGGCAATTCAAAATCGATTTCGGGGATGCTGTCCACGTCGATGTAGATGTTCGAGGTGTCGCTTCCGCAAAGGTTGGTGGCCTCTCCTGTGACCACAAATTCACCTGGGTTTGTCAGTGTCAACGGCACAGTCCCTTGTACGTCGCTGAACTCCACACCATCGAGCTGCCATGACCAATCTGAGATGGCGGTTCCCCCGTCATCGAGGGAAGAAATCATCATGTCAAGGGATTCGCCTGCGCACACCATGGTGAGAGAGCCCACAGTGACTGTAGGGGGCTCGAATACCTCCACTGTAAAGACCTGCTCATCAGCTGGGCAGGACCCCTTGTCGGGAATCTCCACCCGAAGCCGAAGGGTGTAAGTACCAGCAGCGGTGAGCTCCAAAATGCCGTCGTCAGTGTCGGGTCCACCATTCACCCAGTTGTATGGTCCACCTTCCACGAACCAAGTGGACTGCGGGACGCCGCAAAACTCCGGCATGGGGCTCAAGTCTTGCACGTTCACCATCAGAGGAGCGCATCCGTTGGTAGGAAGAGCTGTTCCAATGGCCTCCATGGGAGGGTACACGCACACGATCATTTCGTCATTGCCGTTGGGACAATTCGGGTGGATGTCCAATGCAGTCACGGAGTACGCACCAGGCTCAGGGAAGGAGGTGGTCCAACTTGTGCCCACCCCTTGGCTCGTGGTCACAGGAGATTGTCCATCCAAGGGCGTGATGTTCCAAAGCGAATTTGTGGCCGTACACGTCGATTCTGTCACCACTTCTCCAGCACCTGTAACGCTGTATTCAAAGGGAACACCCGCGCACACGCCATCAGGCCCACCAATTTGAGGGTCCGGTCCTTGGTGAATTCGAATGGGGTCTACTGTGGTGACTGAAGTGCCGCATTCATTGACGGCTTCAATGCGGAAACGATAGGCGTTCTGAGAACCTTCTGGGGTGGTTTCACCGCAACTGCTGACGGTATACTCATGACCCACAATGGTGGGTGGAACCTCATTCAAGTCTACGTGGGTGAGGCTCTCTATTCCTCCATCTCCAAAGTCCAAATTGTAGGTGGTACCGTCTGCATTGTCCTCGTAGTTGGTGATGGGAAACTCCAGCAAAAAAGGACTGCACAAGCCATCTGTATTTCCCGGATTGGCCGAGCCAATTTGGGGGTTGTTGCCCACAAATACGGAGTCGACGATTTGGGTGGTGCACCCATTTGCCCCTTCGACGTCTACCGTGATGGTGTAATACCCATAGTTGTCGTATTGGGTGATGAGTCCTCCAGTAAAGATGTCATAGTCTGTAAAAGAGGTGTCGCTGCCGTTGCCCCAATCCACACTCCAGGAGGTGATGCCATCGCTCCCAAAAGGCAAAGGCGTGGGAATGAGCTCGTAATTCGGCCAGCTTGGATTGTTCAGGCAAAGGGGCGCGAAATCACTGATTCCGGGGTTTGGCTCTTGTAAAACACTGATGGTCTGGCTGGTTGACGCGGTGCAACCATCGGACGTTTCCGTGGTCAATGTGACCGTTACGTTTTGTGTTCCGCCTCCATCAAGGCTGTATTGGTGTGTGGGTTGCGCCAGGGTAGATCCATTGCCGTCGCCAAAATTCCAGCTGTAGTCTACACCTGAGCTGGGTGTGAGGTCAAACTCAATGCCTTCAGAACCACAAATGCCATCTTGTAAGACGGTGAAATCAGCATTGGCAGTCGCCAACAATTCAAAGTCCAATTCGAATGTGCAGTCGTCGGGGCGGGGGCCTGGATCGGTGAGGTCAAAGAATACGGTCCAGGTGCCGCTTTCCATGCTTCCATCAAGTACAAACGGCTCGTCTTGAGCCAAGGCTGTTGTATCCCCAGAGGGACTGATCCAGAGGGCTTCTAACAGATCGGGGTCATTGTTCCCATCGTCATACCAATCCCACCAGTCCAATGACGTGGCTCCGTTGGGACACAATTCGATGCCATCTGGTATGTCGAAGTTGTTGTTGCACCATCCCCCTTGGGTCCACCCCAAACATGGAATGGCGAGCAATGAGCACAAAAAGGCAAAGCGAAACAGCAAGTGAATTGAATTGGGGTGACAAATCTACAATCCGTTCACTTACAGCTCTATTGTTGTCGACTAAACCCCAAAAACTCTAGCCTGAAATCGATCAACCATAGGTCCTCTAGGTGCCATTGCAGCTGATGGACGAACGTTCGAACGCCGCTCGTTATGTCAGCCGCTGATCACCAACAGTACTTCCCTTCTTCAATGAGCTTCACCGCGACCTCTTGGCGGGCGGCTGTCGTGTTGAAAGGCTCCGTCTTGGTAAACCGCTTGAGGCCCATGAGCATCATCTTGAGCTCGTCGCCCTCTGCGAAGGCGAGCAGGGCCTCCTTGCCAGAAGAGTGCATGCGCTCGGCGACCTCGTAGCAGTAGACCTTCATCATGGCCAGCTCGTGGGCCACAGCTTCTTCGCTGCCGCGGATGCCGGAGAGCTCTTGGACGCGCAGGACGATGGATTCGGCGGCGTAAGTCCAGATCATCATGTCGGCGATGTGCATGAGCACCTCCTGCTCTTTTGCGAGCGTCTGCATCAGCTTTTGCACGGCGGCACCGGCCACGAGCAACACGGCCTTCTTGAACTTCTCGACGTACTCCAGGTGCGCCTCGAACGGATCGACCGGGGGCATGCCGAAGTCGGGGATGCCCATGATCTCCTGGGCGACCG
>JAKMCX010000171.1 GCA_022428285.1 Flavobacteriales bacterium | reverse complement strand
ACTGTGGCTTTGAGGATGGTGGCCAAGGCCAACGCCACGGGCAGTTTGTGCAGGGCTATCCCCGCCAAGAGTGCCCACTGCCCTTCGCCTACATGGTGGTGGTGGTGGTGGTGGTGTCCGTGGTCGTGCCCGTGATCGTGCAGATGGTCATGGGCCATCTGCGCGGCATCCAATCCAAAGGGCATGGCTTCAATCAAAGCGTGCAGACAGAGACTCAAAAAGGCCAACAGGCCAAAACGGCTGCCGTGAACATGTCCGTGCTCCATGCCTTTGCTCATGTATTCTAAGCCTATTTGGAGCAAAAATCCAGCGATGACCCACTGCCCTGCTGTGGCGTTCATCGCGAAAGCTTCGGGAAGCAAATGCAAAAAGCACAAGCCCAGCAAAAAAGCTCCTCCAAAGGACAAGAGCAGAGGCATGTGCTCTTTGAAGCGGTCGCCGATCCATTCTCCGAGCAGAGCGCCCACTAGGGCAACTGCAACCAAGGTGATGCCAGCTGTCATGATTTTCTAGCGTGTAAAATGAGCCGGTTGCTTTCTCCTTCTGACCAAGGTTCAAGGGCATAGGAACCATAGCGTCCTAGAATTTCGAATCCCGATTGGGTCAGCATGGTCGTCAGGTGTGTATTGTCCAGTGCGGCCACGCGCTCGACATGTTCTTTTTTCCCGTTGGGGCCTTCGTGAACGATGTGTTTGACAAAGGTCGGGTATCCGCCTGCCGATGCTGGGGTTAACGCCCTTGAAATGCTGTAATTCACCCCTCCCCGCTCCAATTGCTCAGAAGGGACCAAATGGCGTTGGGCAAAATGCACGTCAAGGAAGTCGAGGACGAAAAACCCGCCTGGCTTAAGATGGGCATTCACTTGGGCCAATACCGCTAAATGGTCTTGAGGCTCACTGAAATAGCCGAAACTCGTGAACAGGTTGAGTATGCCGTCGAACTGCTGCGTGAGCCCGAAGTCCCGCATGTCGCCCTCCAAAAACGTCAATCCGGAAACGTCTGCGTGCTCTAGCCGAGCGGCGGCGATGCTGTTGGGGCTGAGGTCCAGGCCCACAACGGTATGTCCTTTTGCAGCGGCGGCGCGCGCATGGCGCCCTTTGCCACAAGCCAGATCCAGCAGGGTCAGTTGGTCCCAACCCCAATGCGCATGCATGGCGGAGACAAAGGCTTCGGCCTCCGCATCGCTGCGGTGGCCGTAGAGCTGGTGGTAGTGGGGGTTGTCAAACCACGACTCGAACCAGGGAGATGGGGATTGGGCAGGTTCCATTTCAGCGCGCCAAGATAAATCCAAGGGATTGGGCAACCTCAGGCGATGGATATCCGTAAGCGCAACGATTCCGACTCCTGCTGTTCGATGATTTCTACAGATACATGCCCTGTCTTTTCGCCCTCAAAGGGCCGTTGGATGGGATTAGCAACGTTTGACGGCAAGCCGTCGACGTCCAATTTGGATACTTTGCTCAAGCATCTCGAAGAAGTCGTGGTGCAGCGCATGGAAGACCGCAGGGTTTTTCGGGCTGTGATTGAATGCGTTCAAAATTTGGAACGTCATGCGGACCCGCTGCGCACCGCCCATTTCAAGTTGATGGGCCGTTCACTCAATGGGGAACCCCGCTTCAAAATCCGGAGTTTAAACCCTGTTCAAAAGGGAGATGTGTCCCAGGTGGAGCGTTGGATTCAACAATACACTTCGTTGCAAGAATTGACTGTCGCTTCGATGGACGATGGCGCATTGGATTGGAGGATTTTGTACCGCCAATGCTTGGATTCTGGGAGCCGCACACCGCGAGGCGGTGCTGGATTGGGATGGGTTTCATTGGCCAAAGCTGCTGTCACACCGCCTCAGATTCGGATTATCCACGCTGCCAATGGGCCCAAATTGTTTTTCTCTGTTGAGATGGCTTGCACTCGTTGACTATTTTTGATTCATGGGTCCCCTACACATCGCTTCAACTGTCAAAACTCCCGAGATCGTTTTCCAAGCGGAAGACCAGCGTCTCGTGCTCTCCGGCCGTTCAATTCCTGAGAATGCTGTTGATTTTTATCGACCCGTTTTGGACTGGGCCCAGTCTATCGGTTCTGACTTTAAACTGACTGTTCAGGTGCAGTTGGAGTACTTCAACACCAGCAGCAGCAAATGCTTGTTGGACTTGTTCAAGCGGCTGGAACAGAGTGATGCTTTGGAAGTTCAGTGGTATTTCGATGCCGACGATGAAGACATGCTCGAGGCGGGTGAGGATTACGATCACATTGTGAACGTCCCTTTCAAATTTGTCGAGATCGACCCGGAAGCCTGACTTTGTTCTTGAATGCAAGGGCCACAATAAAGCCCATTGTTGCGCCCCACAACACCATCCAGTTTCCCCAGCTCTTGGGTACAACACCCGAGCCAATTCTGGTTTGCGCCGCGTGAAAAGCACCGTTTCCAGGCCAGCTTGGCTGGGTGTAGAGCGCGTCTTTAGTGTTGATGATCCTTTCGTTGTAGACCGCGATTCCTTTGTTGAGGACTTGGTCTTGGGTGGTCCAGTCGATAAGGACTTGATTGAACTCAGCTTCCTTGATGGCCATTCCTTTGGCGGGGTCGTCCCATCCTTTTTGGTGTAGGATTTCGTCTTTGCTGGTCTTGGCCTCGCGCCATGCGCTGCGTTGAGATTGGCGATAGCGCTCGAGTTCCTC
>JAKMCX010000157.1 GCA_022428285.1 Flavobacteriales bacterium | reverse complement strand
ACATGAAGGCCAAGGACGTGCTCAAGCAAGCCTTGATGCACTACGATGGCACCCTCATCGTGGTCTCACACGACCGTGATTTCCTGACCGGGCTCACAGAACTGGTCTACGAAGTCACCCCCACCGGACTGCGCCAATACATCGGGGACATCCAACAGTTCCTGCTCGAAAAGAGGTCCGATACGATTGCGGCCTATGAAGCAGGACGCACCGACGGGCCTAGCGGAAATCCAGGTGGCAAAGACATCAAAGCCAAGGGAAAGTCCAACGACAAAGCCGCTAAAAAAGAAGACCGCAAGCAGGCCTATGAAAACCAGAAAACCGCAAAAAAACTGAAGAATCGAATCAGCAAACTTGAGAAAAGTATTGCTGAATTGGAATACGCAGAGGCCACTTTAAATGAAGAAATGGCGCTTCTGGATCCCACTGACGAGACCAGTATCATGCTGAAGTCCACTGAGTATCAAAAAGTTCAAACCGAACTAGAACAAACCTTGACCAACTGGGAGAAGACTACAAATGAGCTGGAGGCCTTGGACCAACAAATGGGGCAATAAGTTGCATCCCTCCGAGCCTCTAAATTCGCGCCATGAAAAGCTTATGGATCCTCCTGCTTCTGTGCGCATGCCAATTGACTTCGTACTCTCAACGTGATTTGCCCATCTCTTTGGTGACGGAAACTTCCACAACCTACTACACCGATGGCTCTGCCAAATCCAACAACCGAATGTTCTTCCAACTGCCCGGAGAAACCCCTCAAAGGTTGGGATTTCTGGGCCGCAGGTTGGGCAAGCACCTGAGCGAAGATCCCGCCATTCAAAAAGAATTCAAAGGCTTCAAAACCTATGGTGCAGTGAGTCAAACCCTCGCTTTGGCCACTTCAGCGACGCTCATCTTGGCCATATTTTCCAACGATGAAGTCGGACCCACCGGTGAAGAGCAAGGCTGGTTCAAAACCTATCAGTGGCCCATTTATTGTGGGATTGGGTACTTGGCTGCAGGTTATCTGGCCCAAACCAAGTTGACCAAGTCTGTCGAGTTACACAATGGACTTCTGGGGGATTCTTCGCAACCCTCTTTCCTCGACATCCAGCCCATTGCGGCTTCACCTGCTGCCATTGGACCAGCATTGACCATCCGTTTCTGACATGAGATTCATCCTCCTCTCCGCCGCAGTATTGTTGTCCAACTTCGTGTTCGGTCAACGACAGGTGGCCTCCTTTGAAGACGGCACCGAAGTTGAATATGAAGTGCTGTCGGACGATGCTGCTGACATGCGCCCGCTTTGGCTCTCTTGGGGAGCCACTTTACAAGGGAGCATTCACGGGCTGGGACTGGACATGTGGATCCCCGAAAAAGCCAAGATCGAATGCTCGACCAGCATCGTGGGTACTGCCATTCTCGGCCCTCAAGAAGACAGCCTTTTTGTAGGCGGCACCCCCCCTGCGAGCCGTCCATGGAGGCTACGCGGCCATTACATCTTGAAGTCCAACTCTAAGACCAAAGAGAGAAGAATCAGCCTCAAGAGCGTGGCCACAGGATCGAATGAGCGCACGGTTTATGTCACCACTTATGACATGCCACGCACTACGTACGTGTGTCTTCATGGCGGCTTCGGATACCAAAACATTCCAGGTCAAGGCGTCAAGTATGGTGAAATCGCCCTGGGAGCGAGCCTGATGCGCGCACGGCACCTTGATCTGCAGTTGAACACTGGCGGCAAGCGCGGTGCGCAACAACAACGTGGCATTTCATTCATGGAACTCTATGCCGATCTGCTGTTCTTCACCGGACCCTCGGTCTATGACCAATCCATTTTTGACGACATGAGCCCAGATGAACGCAACGGCAGCAACATCGGGTTGGAGGTCGCGTGGCGCGGAATGACCACCCTTGGCCGTGGAGCTGGATTCGGCACTTACGGCAAGCTTGGCTTTGGAGTAGGTCCCTATGAGCCCTATGTCATTTACGGATTTGGCATCATGATGGGGCTCAAAAAATGAGGCTCATTTGGCGTCGCGGATCCACTTGGGGTCCACTTTTCCTTCTGGTATTCTTGGCTACAGGTTGTTCTGTACTCAACTGGACCACGGACATGGATGTGATCGCCACAACAGAGGCAGACAGTGTGGTCGTCTATCGAGATGCAGGCCTCACAGGAAATGGAGCCAACTGGAGTGAGGCCGGTCTGGATTCAACAAGGATTTCTTTGTCGAACCTTGAATCCTATCATTTGATTCGATTTGAAAAGCGCGGGCACGCAGACGCTGTGGTCCCCCTCCTGCCCAGCCGACGAAACCCCTACAAGTGGCTGGATGCCGGATTGGCCATCGCTGGAATCGGAGCCATGATCATTGGCATTCCCATCGAAAGCACAGGCCTCATTGCCGGGGGATTTTTTACCGCATTCTACAATGGACTCGGATTG
>JAKMCX010000176.1 GCA_022428285.1 Flavobacteriales bacterium | reverse complement strand
TGGCCTCCACAGCTGTGAAAACACGGCTTTCTGATTGGATGCCCATGGCCACTTCGGCCATTTTGGCGGTGGCGGCTCGGAAGTCAATGATGCCCGTGCAGGGCACCCACAATCCAGCCACGGCCTTTACATGGGGTTCGATGTCTCGGATCGCTTGGCCTTCGAGGCGCTCCAAGCCCTCGATCTTGTTTTGAATGCCCAGTCCGTGGATTTTCTCGAGCATGGGGAGCTCGTCCTCTGTGGCCGCTGCCACGACCTTTCCACAGACGTCGTGTTCCACGCCGTATTCCTTGGCAAAAGCCACCAACTCATGGCGCCCCTTCACACAATTGGTGGCCTTGAGGCTGCCCGGCGGGTAGTACAGTCCGCTGTGGATCACGCCGCTGTTGTGGCCGGTCTGGTGGTCGCTCAGGATGTCCTCCTTTTCCAGCAGTGCGATGCGCGCCTGTGGATGGCGTCGCTGGAGCTTGAGAAACGCGGCTGCGCCTACGATTCCTCCGCCCACAATGATGAGGTCAAATGTCTTGGCTGTTGTCATGCCGTCAGATGGGACGCGAAGATAACCTGTGGTCCATCCTTGCGGCCATCCAAGGGCACCAGTGGTCAGCGCAACAGGTGGATGTGACCGCGGCGCTCCTGAAGGAGTGGGATTCCAGTTTCGCTGTATTTCCAGAAGAGGCGGTAGCCATAGATGCCGTCTTGTGCATAGTGCAGGCCTTCGCTCTTGAGGGATTCGGATTGGCCCATCCACACCCGCTCAGGGGTGTCCGTTTGCCAGACCAATTGTCCCCAGCGGTCGTAGACCTCAAAGCTGAATTCGTCCAGTTGCGGACAGTTGGTTTCAACCTTTAATCCATCGTTGATGCCATCATTGTCGGGCGTAAAAGCCGTGGGCATCCACATGTCGCACCCACAGTACTCCTGGGTGACTTCGACAATGGCGATGTCCTTGCCACAGGCGTTTTCTGCTTCCAACAGATACGTTCCGGCCCCCACAGTAGGGTTGAGCCCCTCCACTTCGGGATCGTCCCAGAAGAGGGTGTAGGGCAGCTCGTTCAGATTTGTACCCTCCACCGCGCGCAACTCGGCCAACACCTCTGTGGTCTCATCCCAGCACACGATGCCGGCAAAAGGTGCAGCATCTACATCGAGGTTGGGCCAGACGTTGACGTAAACGTTGGTGGAATCTCCACACCCCGTCATGCTGTCGAGGATGCGGACGGTGTAATCGCCTTCTTGTTCCCAGAGATGGCTGTCTGTAGTGGTGAGTCCATTGACACTCCACACCCACCAGCCCACGGCGGGCAACGATTGGGCTGGCCAACTCCATTCCACTGCGGGGTCTAGGACACAACGGATCACAGTGTCCTCCATCAGGCCTACCGATGGAACGGGCCACCACTCGACCGTGGTGGTGGCGGTGGCTTCGCAAGCGCCCAGGGCCACAGTCACTGTGAAGGGTCCTTCGCCATCGGCAGCAGCGAGGGTGATGTTGTTGCCTGTGCTTCCGTCGGACCACGCTGCGTCTTGGAAGTTTCCTTCGACCGAAAGGGTGACGCTTTCGCCCGTGCATGCGCCGCTGGGGCCTTGGAGGTCATAGACGATGGGGGGGAGGGCGTTGAGTACAAAAAACGCCGTGTTGAGGCAGCCGTTGTCGGCGATGAGGTTGGCCGTGTAGGCGCCTGGGCCTGCTTGGTTGAGGTTGGCGGTGCCTGGCGGCAAGGACCAGCTGTCCACGGAGGTGCCGGAACTGGGCACCGCTGATACCCAGCCCGTTTCGCCAAAGCAGAGTTCGCTGGGGAAAGACTGGATGCTGGCTTCCGGAAGCGGCAAGACATTGACGGTCACCAATTCTGGGGCGCCGGGACAACCGCCAGCTTCCGCCTCCACGAATTGGGTGCCCGATGACTCTACGGTGATGGTGGGTCCCAAGATCACCTCGCCATTGCCCGTCCACTGGATGTTGGCGGGGAGGTCTGTTTCGGCGGTGATGGTGACCGATGCGCCTTCACATATGTCCAGATCGTTGGGCTGATTCAGGGTAATGGTCGGAGAGGCTTGGTCGGTGACCGTGACGGTTTGGGTTTCTGTGCAGGTCTCGAGCACTGCGGTGACCACATAGGTTCCGCCACTGGAAATTCCCAGCGTTGGTCCGACGTTGCCGTCCCAATCGAGGGTGCTGTTGGCGTCGGCGTTGGCCGTGAGGGTGGTGGGGGCACCATCGCAAATGGTCACTTCTGGTTCGGTGGACAGGTTGGGTGCAGGCAGGGCTGTGACGGAATAGGTCTCGGTCAATGGGCATCCGCCATCGGAAGCCTCGAGTACGTAATCGCCCGGCAAGGCAAGGACGGTGGCGTTGTTGAAGCCTGCCCAGCTGAGGTTGAGACCAGGCGAAGTGGCCGTGATTTCGAGCGGGGAGTTGGGGCAGGTGGCGTAGGGTGGTGCCGGGGAGAGGTTCAGGTTGGGAATGCCCGAGCTGTTGGAGATGTCCAGGAGGCAAAACGACTGGTTGTTGTTGGCCCCGCCCGTGCTTCCTGTGAAACCCCACCAGACCATGTTGTCGCCGGAAAACACATCGTTTTCCATGTCCACAGTGGTGCTGAAACGCTCTACATCGTCAAACTCCATCCGCAGCAACTGGGTGTTGGGGTTCCACTCGATGTGAACGGTGTGGTCCTGGCCATCTTCGATGTTGGGGCTGGTTGCGCTGGCTGCGATGGGGCCAGCCAGGCAGTCGGGTCCATTGTGGTTGTTGGTCCCGTCGCGCTGAAGGGCGACGTGATCGTAAACCGGGTCCCCGAAGGCTACATTGAATTCGTAATTGTAATAGGTGTCGAATTCTATGACAATGCTCGGATCGAATGTGGGGGCGGTAAATGTCCCGGAAGTCGGATCGAAATTGCCATACCCCATATTGCCTCCTGAGCTGGTGGTGGTTTGGGTGGGGCCCAATTGATGCAAAATGAAAGCCATGCCATCTGCTCCGCCATCATTGGTGCCAAGGTTGACCGAGAGGTGGATGCAAAAGGGTTGGCTAACGTCGAGTTGGGTGTTGTTCCATGCCGCGCCTTGTTGGGTGTTGACGTTCGGGGTGATGAGAACGCAATCCCCACCCAATTGCTGTGCACTGCCGAGCAGTGAGAATTGGCCCCATCCCCAAAGGGGCAAGGAGATCATCATGAGCAGGTGGCCGAGGCGTCGCATGGGTGCAAAATAGAAAAGCCCGCATTGCGGGCTTTTCTCAATGTTTTATGCGAAGAAGTTCAGGACCCCTTGGCTGGGCTCACTTTGGCCTTCTTGTCAGTGGCTTCGCTCTTTTCGTCAGTGCGAACCATGGCGAGGGTTTGCTTGCCTTGCTCCTTTCCGGCCTTGGACTTCTTCTTGCCTTTCTTCTTGGTGTCGGTGCAAGATGACTTGGCAGAGCAGCAGCTCTTGGCGTCAGCTTTGCCTTGGCAGCAAGAGGACTTGCCTTTGGTGCACTCGGTTTTGGCTTTCTTGTCTGTGCATGAGCTGCTCTGGGCAGATGCAGTGGCGCCAAACAGGAACAGAGCGCCGAGGAGGAGGATGTGCTTCATCTTGATCAATTTCTATACAATAAAGATATGGAATACCGCTTTAACGAAGGTCGGCTCCTGTTATTTTGTCGTCGAATATGAAATCTGTCCCTCCATCTGAATCCACATCCAGCCGTTCCATGGGAGGCCGGGAGCGGTTTGTTTGGCAGGCAGTGGTGGCCGCTTTGATGGTCCATGTGCTCGCGTTGGCGGCCTTGGCGGAGTGGGGTGGGGTGCCCGCATCAGAGGGCACAGCATATGCCGAGGTCGACTTTGCCGACTTTGCTTTGCCCGAGCAAACCCAGACCATGGAGGAGGCTGTTCGGGAGAAAATGCAAGCCAAGATGAATGCGGCCGTGCGGAATGTAGCGGCCGATGCCCAGGCCTCGCGGAGCACAGAATTGCAAAGCTCAGCCGCTGCTTCGGATCAAATGGCCAGAGATGTAGAAGCGGAATTGCGCGCGTTTGAGCAGTCGGCATTTGATGCGCTGTCAGAGGGGCGAAGCGATTCTAAGGCAGGTGCTGATGCTGGGAAATCCGATCCTTCTGAGGCTGTCGACAACCGTTATGAAGGTTGGGATGCCCGTTACGATGGTCAGGTGACGGCTGAATACAGCCTGTCGGGACGCAAGGCGTTGGGCCTCGATGTGCCCGGATACCGCTGCCGTGGCGGAGGGGTGGTGGTGCTGCGCATCGAAGTCGCTCCAGGCGGGGAGGTGCTGGATGCGGCGCTGTTGTCTGTGACCGATGCTGGTTCGCAGGCGATGTCTGAATGCCTCTCTCAAGAGTCCCTGCGCAGTGCCTTGCGGTGCCGGTTTCAATCGCAGGCCGATGCTCCGAAGCGGCAGGAGGGGACCCTCACCTACAGGTTTATTGCCCAGTAAGCCCTGCGTATTCTGAGAGGTAGGCAAAAGGCGCATTGAGTTCGCCCTGAAGGGTGGTTTCTGATGCCCTTTCTAGAATGCCTTGTGCGTCACCTTCTGCGACCAAGGGTATGACATGCTCCAAGAGTGTGGCGCCAAAGTCAGCGCTGGCGTCGCGGGGCAATTCACACGGCAGATTGTCCACGGCCATGACGCCTATGCTCCCTTTGGTGCCAAAAGGAACCCGGGACTCTCCAATGGGGTCGTAACCGTACATCGGGTCGGCAATCGTGCTGGGTTCGATGGTGGAGGCGACCGGACCGTCGATGTCGCAGCTGATGTCGGCCACAACGGAGATGCGCCAATCCTCGTCGCGCACGTCTTGCCTCGTAAACAGGAATGGCGAGCCTTCGGCCCAAAAATGTCCTGCAATGAAGAGGTCGGTAGACCTTGCAAATGCCATGAACGTGCTTTCGTAACCGAGGGGGTCGTCACAGAATTCCTTGAAGTCGAAGCCGCTGTCAGATTTGCGGCGGTTGTAATCTTCGAGGTCCAGGTGCGTGAAGACAGGCTCACCGAAATCCTCTCGGAGGAAGTCGATGGGATGGACCTCACGGATGCGCATGGTTTCCAGAATTTCACGTGCTCCGTTGCCAACGCGGCCCCGTCCGGTGAGCGCAATCTTGGTGTCGGGTGCCAAATTGACCTTTGAGAGGTGTGATTCCATCTCTGAGCGGTCTTCGCAATCGATGGCGCGCGGCAGGTCGTAGGTCCCGTGTTGGCCGCCGAACGTGCGGAATGCGTTGTACGTGCCCACCACGCCAGCGTAGCGTCCAAACCCGATGATGCGACGGCCTCCTGGCCGCTTGAGCAATTCGTAATCGATGAGCCGGATGCGCTTGTCCAGGCAAGCCTTGAGCAAGTCCGCGTTGTAGGGTTGGAGCTTGTAGGTGTGCGAGAAAAAGAAGTACGTCTTGTCCGGAATCAACTGGTCCACGGGCACTTCCTTGACGCCAAAGAGCACGTCGCAATCCGAGAGGTCCTCGCTGAGTTCTACCCCGCGATCGGCATATTCCTGATCGGTGATCCTTCGAACTTCACTGGGTTGTACCATGAGCTCCACATACGGAAACCGCTCCAACACCTGGGTGCATTGCTCCGGTGTCAGCGGCACGCGCTGGTCTGGTGGCACCTTTCCTTCTCTGATGATTCCAATCCTCATGTCTTCAATACAACCCTCCCAATTTATATCCGTTGCATGGTCCGCAATGGCCAAAGAAGAAAGGTTTTTGTGGTTGTCAAGAATGGAAGATGGGGAAAACTGAATGGGGGCGAAGGGACCGGGTCACTCCAGGTAGAATGGAGCCAAAATGGGCTGGTGGTCGTTCAGTTCCGTTTGGACGAAGACGTCGATCCCGCGCAGCATGAACACAGCAGGTGGAGCGAACAGGAGGATCGGCACCGGTTGGGTGCTTTGCCAGGTCGTGGCAAGTTTAAACCCAGCCT
>JAKMCX010000127.1 GCA_022428285.1 Flavobacteriales bacterium | reverse complement strand
CACCTATGCCACCTATGCCTCCCGCACCTCCTGGCATGGATGCTCCACCGGCCCCGCCCGGCATGGAAGCACCTCCAGCACCTCCGGGTATGCCGCCTATGCCACCTATGCCAGCCATGGACGCACCACCCGCTCCGCCAGGCATGGAAGCACCACCTGCACTACCTCCAATGCCGCCAATGCCAGGCATGGACGCACCACCCGCTCCACCAGGTATGGAAGCACCACCGGCACCTCCTGCCATGCCTCCAATGCCGCCTATGCCCGAAATGGACGCACCTCCCGCTCCACCAGGTATGGAAGCACCACCGGCACCTCCTGCCATGCCTCCAATGCCAGCTATGCCAGAAATGGATGCACCTCCTGCACCTCCCGGCCTTGAAGCACCGCCAATGGATGCTCCGCCTGCTCTACCGCCAATGCCACCAATGCCAGAAATGGATGCACCTCCTGCACCTCCCGGCCTAGAAGCGCCCCCAATGGATGCTCCACCTGCACCGCCAGGTATGGACGCACCTCCCGCTCCGCCGGGCATTGAAGCACCGCCAATGGATGCTCCACCTGCACTACCGCCAATGCCACCTATGCCCGAAGCGGCAATGGCTGACAGCGCTGCTCTTCTGGGAGGCGCACCTCCTGCACCACCGGGCATGGAAGCTCCACCTGCACTACCTCCAATGCCGCCCATGCCAGAAATGGATGCTCCACCTGCACCACCGGCTGATGCTGCTTCGCTACTTGGTGGGGCTGCATTGCTTGGAGGCGCTCCTCCTGCACCTCCAATGCCCGAAATGGAAGCACCGCCAATGGATGCTCCTCCCGCACCTCCGACTGACGCTGCTTCACTTCTCGGTGGGGCTGCATTACTTGGAGGCGCACCTCCAGCACCTCCAATGCCCGAAATGGAAGCACCTCAAATGGATGCTCCTCCTGCACCTCCGGCTGACGCTGCTTCGCTTCTTGGCGGGGCTGCACTGCTCGAAACACCTGCTGAAGATGTGGCAAAAGAAGTTCCAGAACTTCCAGAAACACTCGCTGCAGACCCGGTCCTTGGGGCGCCCGACAACCTCGTTGGCGAGCAAGCCGGCGCAGTCATCCGCAGCAGTGCTGAAGTTGACGATGTTCTGGGTGACAAACTTGAAGGAACACTCCATGAAGTCGAGAAGTCGACATTGACCGCCGACGGTGAAATCGTCAAGCAGACGGTCAAGGGCGTACTCACGGTCAACAACCCATCTGATGAAGACAGAATCTATGACATCGATGTCCTGCTTGACCATGCAGACTCAACCGATATCGGCGGCGACCATGTTTCCGTTGATGAATTAGAAGCTGGTTCAAACTACAGCATGAAGTACAAAGTAACGGGCAAGCGAATGCTCGTTCTCCGTGAACGACTGGATACCAATCCAGCCCGCTCCCAAGAACGTTCAATGTCGGTCGCTTCCGGTGACGAAGGTGGCCCAATCGCTTTGGAACTCGAAGTTGAAAACACGGCATCTGTTGGAATCCAGGGCGTATCGGTGACTCGACCACTTCCCGCAGAATTGTCGTTTGAAAACACTGGTGTAGCCACCGTTGAAGGAAACGAATTGACGTGGAATGTTGGCGACCTGGCTGCTGGTGAAAAGCAGGTTCTCAGCATTGAAGGTTCAATTGTTGTCTCTGGCACCAAATCCATCGATGCAGGTGCTGCCTCTGCCACATATTCTTCGGATTCAACGCTCTCAAGCCTCAACTTCCGAGAACTCGATGCATTCTGCCGAGGTTTCTCGTACATGCGAGTGCGTGAGGATGAACGTCCTGACAACTGGCTGTGCCGAACGACCTTCGAGAACCGTTCATCGTTCGCAGTTGACTTGGTGAAACTACAAGTTCGAATGAAGGGCAGTGAAGACCTTCTGTTTGATATTGGTGATGTTCGCCAAGATGTCAAACCACACGGAAAGTGGGAAAGCGACGAGCGTTCAGTCATGGCACTCTCAAAGCCAGACTTTACCACAAATCTTGCCTATACGATCCTTCCACGTGCATCACGAAGCACCGAAGGTTCAATTTCGCTAGAATCGAAGAAATTCGAAGTTGTTGAAGCAAACATGGAAAAGAAGTATTCGAGCACTGGATTGCGTTCGTTCCGCAAGCAAAACGTCAACGCTACGCTAACGCTATCGAACAACGGCTCAGCTGACATCAATCTCATGCGAGTTACCGACGATATTCCGGGCTTGTTTGAAGCACCTGATGTCTCAAAGATTTCAATCAAGGTGAATGGAAAGGAAATCGAGGCAGACCAAATCAAGGCTGAAATCAACAGCGGAATCACACTTGAGAAAACCAACCGTTCACCTGATGGAGATGGATTCACTCTGACCATTACCGTAGGGGCACGTGGACCTGTCGGCCTCAAACCAGGCAAGGACATGGTCATCGAATACGAACTGGTTGCCCCAGGCCCTACTGAACATGAAGGCCTT
>JAKMCX010000071.1 GCA_022428285.1 Flavobacteriales bacterium | reverse complement strand
ACTTCAAAAGGGCATACGTGGCGGGGAACCAGGCCAAGGCGGGAAGGCTGAGCAAGAAAAGCCCACTGGCGCCAGACACCATGAGGGTCAAGCTCGTGGCGATCATGGCCAGCGAAATCCAAGTCGTCCTGTGCCATTTCAGCTCGGGCTCAGGATCGGCTTCCATGTCCACACCGTTGAAAGCGTCTGGGGCCGCCACCGGGTCCGGAGCGAAAAACCGGTTGGCGACGGCATAAACGAGCCAACAGACGAGCAGCATCAAGGCCGCCAGCACCGTGGCCACTCCACCGCCTGAGTCCGGCTGACTTTCAAGCACGATGAGGGTGACGAAGAAGAGCAGGAAAGTCAGGATGGCCGCTCCCATGCCAGTGTGCCGGCGTTTCGGCCCAGCAAAGGCAAAGCTGATGGCGGCAAACAAGGGCGCTGCGAGCCCGAGCAGAACCCAAGGGCTGTTGAACAAGGAGCCTACCATTCCACCAATCAAGGTGATGAGGTTGGCGATGGTGGTCCAGGGGACAGGCTTGCGTTCTGATTGCGCTGCGGTGTCCTCGGGTTCCGGTAGCAGTAGGCCCCATTCCTCATGCACCATCCCCGCCATTGTTCGGGCAGGAATGGGAACGCTCAGTGACGGAGGTTGGGGCCGGTCCCGTTGAGGCGCTTGAATGGGCTTCGGCTCGGGGTTCACCGCCATTTCAGGTGGAGCGACCTCCACCATTGAGGGCGTTTTCGAGTCCGTAGCATCATCCTCGGCAATTGAAGTGCCCCGGAGGCCATCGGAAACACTGCGGTCCTTGGCGTGGTGGACGTAGTAACCGCGGCTGTAACGCTTTTTCTGGAAGGTGGAGCGGGACAGGTCGCTACCCACAGAGCAGGAGACCAAGAGTCCCGTTACAAGCAACAAGCCGAGTGACCGCATGGAATCAAGATACGGGGTTCCATCACTCCCCATTTATGACATCCCTCAGTAGGAGCGGCGTTGGCGCTTGCGCTTGAAGAGGTTGCCCACCTTGTTGGCCGCACGCTTGGTCCAAGGGATGGGGCGTCCTGATTTGAACAGTCCCTTGTACCAGCTGTCGGGACCGCCCCCCCGCCTCATGCGCTTGGCCGCCCGGCGCTGGGCCCGCCACCTTTTGCGGGTCGATCGGTCCTGTGCTTTCCAATGGGTTTTCCTGCCATTACGGAAGGCTTGCGCCTGCTCCTTGTCGCGCTCTTTCTTGAGTTTCATCTGCACCTTTCGCTGGTACTTGGCACTTTGCGTGCGGTCGCGTTGGGCCTGACCGGTAGCCACAAATGTGAGCAGCAAACCCATCAACACCCCCCATTGAACAGCCATTACGCGCATCACAGGTTCAACGTGATTCGACAATAAACCTTGCCCAAGCGGTCGGGATACGGTGTTCATCCTCTTCGGGAACGCCGAAAAGGCTGAGGGTGTAGGTGCCGGCTTCCAACATGGCCACAGACAGCGTAAAGGTGGTGAGCGGCTGTTTGTCCCGTTCGATTTGACCCACCGCCATCAAACGACCGCGGGCATCGGAAACCATGTAGCTGAGGGCACTGCCTGCTGCTGAGCGTAAGTTCTCTTCTTCGAACAGGATGTGCAATCCGTCATCTGATGCAGAAACAGGATTGGGATAGATCAGCAGATCATCGGTTTCCCACAGGGTTTTGCCCCCCAAGGCAAGGTGCGCTTGCCACAGGTCGGGCACGCCGTATCCGGTCACGGTATCAGGTGCACTGAATTGATGTGCCGATTCCATAAGTGCCCGCCGGATGTCCCATGCGGGACGATCGGGATGGGCGCTCCACAAACTGACAGCAGCACCGCAGAGGATGGGGGAGGAAAATGAAGTCCCGTTTCCCGTCCGGATGCTGCCGTCTGGGTGGACGTACGATGCATCCTGTCCAGTGGCACAGAGGTCGGGTTTAATCCGCCCGTCGGCAGTGGGGCCGTAACTGCTGAAGGTGGCATGCTGGCCGGAAGGGGTCACTGCCCCGACCGCAATGACGCTGTCGCCATCTGCAGGAGCGGTGATCTTTTGCCAAGGGCTGTTGCCGCTATTTCCTGCTGAGTTAAAGACAAGCATACCCCGGGAGGCGGCGATGTCCGAAGCCTGCGTGATGGGGAAAGTATCGCCATCGAGGTCAGACACAAGGTGACTTTGCGACCCTGAATCAAAGAGCGAGTAGCCCAAAGAAGTGTTGAGGACATCGCACCCTATGCTGTCCGCCCTTTCTGCTGCAGCCACCCAGTGGTACTCCTCCACCAGGTGCTCCCAACCCACGTCTTCGGTGCGGAACAGCACATAGGTGGCATCGGGTGCTGTGCCCATGTATTGCTGACCATCGGGGGTGTCCAAGCTTCCCGCCATGGTGGACAAGACCATCGCGCCGTGCGCATGTTCGTCGTAGATCCAAGGTGAAATGGCCCCGCCATTGGGGAAGTTTCCTCCGATGAGAATGCGGTTTTCACTGCGGGCCCGGGCAAAGGCGGGGTTTTGATCGACACGGTCAAACCCGCTGTCCAATACACCGACCAGCATGCCCTCACCGCGGTGCCCCAGTCCATGGATCAAATCCACCTTGAGCTGCCGGACTTGCTCCCAGCAGGCTCCGTATGGGCGGGGGCCACTTTGAAACAAGCCTTCTGCTCTGGATCGCGCTTGGGGCTGTTGGGGAGCGGGCTGACTGTTGTCGTACCAACGCGCGCGCCGCACTTGCGCCACCCCTTCCAGCGCGGCAATGTCGGCGAGCAAGGCCACCATGCCGGCCGAATCCACGACCGACGTGTCCACTTGGATGACGATGCCATTGAGCCAACGGCTGCGGTAGAGCATGCGCAGGGCTTGACCATTCTCGCCGCCGCCCAAGGATAAGACTGCCGAAATGCGCGCGGGTGATACAGGCAGGTCCATTGAGTCGAGCGGGATGCCCTGTTTTTGCCGCCGCTCCAAGGCGCGGGGGGAGAGGAGTTCAAGGCCTGCTTCCGCAGCATACAGGTCGACGCCACAGTCCACCTTGTCGGTGAAACCCACCCAGTGGTGCAGCGGCGCGACCTGTCCTCGGGATGAGGTCAGCGTGAAACACCACAGCATGAAGATGGTCAACCTGCCGCAAAAGGAACCGTGCTGATTCATTCTTCGGTGGCTGTGAGTTTTCCAAGGCTCCACCGCTCTGTGCGAATGACTCCGCCGCTTTGGTCGAAGTACCGCCATGTGCCGTCTTTCACACCTGCAGTGTATTCTCCCATTTCCTTCATGGGCTGGTTGCGCAACTCTCGGCGCAGCGGGGCTTCGTCAGGTCTGCCCCTTCCGCCCATTGGGGGCGCACCCCCACGGCCGGCCTCTTGATCGGCCGGGGCCATGATCCATTCTCCCAAGTCATACCAGGCGGTAAAGGGCCCATCCATCCTTCCAAATGCGAACCGCGCCACCCATTCCGGCCGACCACTGGGGTAGGTGGCTTCAAATTCTCCATTCTGGGGTTCTTCTTTGACGACCCGACCGCCTTCGTAGGTGATGAGGGAGCGTGGTTTTCCGTTGGGGTTGAACAGCGTCCAGACCCCCACAGGCATTCCGTTTTCGTAGTTGCCCTTGCTGAGAAGGGCCCCTTGATCTTGCATCACAGTGGCCTCGCCGTGCCGTTCGCCTTCGCGCCACAATTCTTCTGAGCGGAGCTGTCCTTCTCGGTTATAGCTCTTCCAGGTGCCCGATTTCTTTCCGGCCCGATAGGTGCCTTGCTCGAGCAGTTGGCCGTTGGGGTGGAAAGCCTGATAGCTCCCATCGAGGGCGTCGTCTACGTAGTGTTCGTTGACCCGGAGGCGGCCCTGCTTGTCGAGGGCTTCCCAAGCGCCTGTTTTGAGCTGCTTCCACGCGCCATCCTGCTGGACCGTGGTGTATTGCCCGCGGTGTGAAACTGATCCGTTTTCACGATACAGTACAGCCTTGGCGATATCGCTGCCTTCCACGTGATCCACCTCACTCAAAACGCGGCCGGTCTCCCGGAAAAAGGTGAAGTGACCCACCGGCCGGCCATCCTTGAATGAGCCGCTGTAATACAATGTCCCATCGGGGTAGACCCGAATCCAGCGGCCTTGTTTCAGTCCATTGGCATCGGTGAAGTTGAAGTCCGCCCCCGCTTGACCAGCCGGCCAATCTGAGGTGTTTGTTCCGGGTTGCGACCACAAGGCCAGCGGGAGCCACAGAAGCAGGGCCAGAGGGAGAAGGGGAGTGCGTCGACGATTCACGAGACCAAATTGGGAATGAACGGCGAAGCAACGCAGGTTTTGCTCCCTTACTTTTGCAAACCGATTCACCAATCCAATCCACCACCCCATGATTCAACGTACCAAGGTCACTGTAGTAGGTGCAGGCAATGTGGGCGCTACCTGCGCCGATGTGCTCGCTACCCGTGAAGTGTGCAACGAGGTTGTCCTGCTCGACATCAAAGAGGGTTTTGCCGAAGGCAAGGCACTCGACATCTGGGAAACCAGCCCAGTTAACAGCTACGACACCCGCACTGTGGGTTCAACCAACGATTACGCCAAAACGGCAGGATCCGACGTGGTGGTGATCACCAGCGGGTTGCCCCGCAAGCCTGGCATGAGCCGCGACGACCTGATCGCGACCAACGCCGGCATCGTCAAGAGCGTGACCGAACAGATCTTGCCGCACAGTCCTGAGGCCATCATCGTGATCGTGTCCAACCCACTGGATGTGATGACCTATCAGGCATGGAAGACCGCCGGACTGCCCGACCACCGCGTCGTCGGCATGGCCGGTGTGCTCGACACCGCGCGCTACCGCGCTTTCCTTGCAGAAGCTTTGAATGTGAGCCCCAAGGACATTCAGGCCGTCCTGATGGGTGGACACGGTGACACCATGGTGCCACTGCCCCGTTACACGACGGTGAGCGGCATCCCGGTTACGGAAATGATTGATGCGGACGCCTTGGAGGCGATTGTTCAGCGCACCAAGAAGGGAGGTGGAGAAATCGTGCAACTGCTCGGTACCTCAGCGTGGTATGCACCAGGCGCTGCTGCCGCACAAATGGTAGAAGCCATCGTCAAGGATCAGAAGCGCATCTTCCCATGTTGCGCTCGGTTGACGGGGCATTATGGGCTGAGCGACCTGCACCTTGGTGTGCCTGTCAAGCTCGGCGCCAAGGGCGTTGAGGAAATCATCGAACTCGACCTCAACGAAGACGAAATGGCCTTGCTCCACGAAAGTGCCAAGGCGGTCAAGGAGGTGGCCGACGTCCTCGACGGCATGGGCGTCTGAAGACCAACCTTAAATCAAGGGTCAATCACGACCAACCGGCGGGCGCCTTTTCCATGGGAGAGGGCGCCCGTTTTGCTGGCGCTCTGCATGAGTTCAGGAATGACGAGGTAGGTGCCCGCTGACCATTGCTGTGGCCAAATGACACGCCCACCTTGGGCTTCCAAGCGCCCGATGCGCCGTCCAGCGAGGTCGAGCACCTGCAAGGCTTCGCCGGGGATGTCAAAGGCGGTTCCCGATTTCAGCGGGTTGGGGTGGGGACGCCATAGAGGGTGTTCCTGCCCAATGTTGTTGACGCCGTCAATGACTTCTGGGGTGCAGCCGTTCAATGCGGGTGCGGTGGCGTGGCCGTTCCATAGGGTCAATCCTCCATCCCGTACACCGACCATGAGGTCGAAATGTCCATCGTCGTCGAGGTCAGCTGCTGCTGGTGCCGCGAATTCACCTTCGTACAAGCTCAGCCACTGTACATCGGTTTCTGGCCATTCGTTCTCGGCCTCGGCGATGGGGTTGACTGGACAGCTGAAACGCTGCAAACGCCCGAGTTCATTGCCAATGACGAGCGTGAGTCCTGTATCGGTGGGCCATACCGAAGGAACGGAAAACCCATTGATTCCCAGAAGGTTGTCGGCCAAAACCTGCCCGGCTGATGCCGTTACAAAAGAGAAGGAGGGTGCGGATGCGCTTCCTGAATTTTCGTACAGACTGAGTTCGCCATTTTTCTCTCCGACGAGGAGATCCAGGTCGCCGTCTCCATCGAGGTCATAGAGACAGGGTGCCGCAAACTGCCCAATGTCGATGGGGGTTCCTTCTTCATCGAGCATCGATGCCTCGGTAAGGGTGAGGTCCATGTCCATTCCTGCAGCGGCGGTGTTGGTCCAACGGTGTAGATTGCCCAATTCATCGCCGAGAATGAGGTCATCATCCCCATCTCCATCGAGGTCGCCAAAAGCCAGCACGACACTTTCAAGGCCAAAATCCGGAAGGGACAACCAATTGGTGTCCAGCTGCTCAAAGGCGGGGGCTTGGGGTGTCCCGACATTGCGGAAGCGGGCCAGCAAGGCAGGCGTGTTGCCCGGGCCCAGGTAGCGTTCCTTGTTGGCCACGACCAGGTCGAGGTCCCCGTCGAGGTCGAAATCGGTAAAAGCAGGGTAGGCTCCCCTGCCCACGTCAATCATGCCTTCCTGCAGAAAGGCGGTGGTCTCGAGTGTCCATGCTGGGGATGATTCGGATCCGGCGTTGCGGTACCACCAGCTTCCGTGGCGTCCGTCTACCTCAAACGTCTCATTGGGGGTGACCATGAGGTCTCTGATCCCGTCTTGGTCGATATCGAGGTGGAAGGCAGCGGGAAAGCGTTGAATGTCGAGGGTGTCTTCATCCCCCAAGTCGGCAGGCCAGTGGTTGGTCGTGTGGGTCGTGCTGTCTTGTCCGTCGGCGGCATCCACCATGTAGCAGGCGACGAACTGGTTAGAGGAGACATCGCCGAGTAAAATGTCCAGGTGTCCATCTCCATCCAGATCGAGGATGGCAGTAGTGCCTCCCGCATGGCGCATGGTGGTGGTGCCCGCATCTTCTCCAGTTTGGGCCGAAGCGCGGGGATCCGCGACGTTGAAATCGCATTCGTGCTCGGTGCCGATGTACACGGTATTGTCCTCCGTGGCTTCGTCCAACATGCCGTAGCAGCGGTTGGTCACATCCCAAATGAGGGTATCCCCGCAGCCTATAGAGCCTGCGGTAACTCCACGACCAGTGTAGCTGTAGAGTGTCGAGGAGGTCTCAGTCCAAGTGACCATGTCGAGGTCCCCGTCCCCGTCAAAGTCCCCAATGGCGGGGATGTCAGTGTTGAGGCATACCATGGGCAGGTTCTGCTCGCCTGACCCAAAATCCCAGTTGGCCACCACGTTGGATGTGGGGGCTTCGGCGTATTGGGTCAACCCATCGATTACAGCGCCAGGCCAGATCCTTACCCCGCTTTGGCTATTGGTAAAAAGGTCCATGATGCCATCGCAATTGGCGTCGCGGAGGAGGACCCAATTTCTCAAGTCTGTTGGAAAGGCACTCCGCCAGTCGGGGCGATGGAAATAGGTCAGAGGGGCTTCCGGCACATCTGAGGCACAGCCTTGGAAGGCGAGGATGCGGTTGCCACTTCGGTCAAATACGAAAAGGTCACCAATGCCATCCCCATCGAGGTCAGCAGCAGAGTATTGTGGGGCGGTGAGTCCACCAGCCCAAGGATTGGAAAGCGGCTCGCCGCCCACGCCCCACACTGCGACGGTGTCCCACCGCTGGTAACCGGCTTCTTGACCAAGCATCGGAGATGCAAATCCAACCGTGATGATGGTCACCCATACTCGGGCCGCTAACTTCCAGAATTTGAATGGCATAAGAAGGGTATTTGGCGCAATCTAAGAAGGGCTTATTAATAGGAGTACTCTGCCCGAGTAGAAAGTGTGACTCAATCCCAGTCAATGGGGGCCACCATTCCGGAAACGGGAATCACGAGGCCTGCGTCTGTTTCTAGCTCCCGCCCCAACAGGCGCGCTCCGCCACACACGAGTTCACCCCGCTCATTCTGTTCGATGATGACGGGTTTGCCGTTGAGGTCTGTGTAGTTGCCCTCCAACATTTTTGGGCCTTTGATGCGCTCAATCATATGCGCCCGGACAAAGCGGTCACATGCCTCCTGCTGATCTTCGTCCAGGATGCCTTTCCAGTCCTTGTTTTGGGTGAAGGTGGCGTCATCAGGCACCAAGAGGGCGTAACCTCCCGAATGCACCGTACGCGCCAGAGAGGACTTGCCGACAATGCGCTCGAAGTATTGCGTTTCCGGGCTGGTCACGATATAACGCCAGGGACTCACCGTGCTGTATGGTGCGTTGAGCTCTTCTGCGGTGTAGGCACGCTTGGGTGTTTTGCCCTTCATTTTGGGGTTTGCCGCTTCCTTTTTGGGAGGTGCAGTTTGCGTGTCGGTTTCTGAACCACCACAGGCAAAGAGCAGAAGGGGGATGATGAACAGGGGGAGCAGTCGGAAATTCATAGAGGACGGAAAAGAAGTGGGATCGGCGGTTCTCGCCAAAAGGCATTTTTCTTTGCTGCAAATTAGCGCGGCATGATGGAAGGAGAAGCCCAACGCAGTCACTTGCTTACAGCGGGTGTTTTGTTGGTCGTTGGCATTGCCGCTGGCGCATTTGGCGCGCATGCTTTGGAAGGTGTCTTGGATGACCGAGGTATGGTGTCCTATGAGACGGCCTCCCGCTATGTGTTGGTGATGGGGGCAGCCGTCATGGGGGCATCAGCCACGGGCCGCGTGCGGGGTTTGGTATGGGTTGAAGTGGGGGTGGCCTTGTTTTCCATCAGCATTTTCGCCCTCCTTGCCGGTCGGTTTTCGGGGTGGACTTGGGTAAGCTGGATTGGGCCAGTGACACCGTTGGGAGGACTGGCCATGATGGTGGGGTGGGTTCTGTGGACCCTTCAGTGGCGTCGTCCCCGTGAACAAAACGGAGGCAAATCTGAGGAAAAATCCGACAGCTGAATCCCGCCGTTGGCAAGGTGGGTGTCTATCTTTGTGACAGGCAAGCAATGATCTGCCTCGACAACATGGTACACCAAGGAAATACCCCTTTCCACCCCAATCTGGCTGAGATTGGGTTGCTCAAAGCACGCAACATCTGGTGGAATTTACCCCCTGCCCGCCTC
>JAKMCX010000070.1 GCA_022428285.1 Flavobacteriales bacterium | reverse complement strand
TGTAGTCTACGACTTCTGACAAGCTGTAAAAGGTCCCGCCGTGGCCATAGAAACGGCCATCCTTGAGGTTGTAGAGTTGGGGGGTTTTAAAGGCATACTTGTCGCCGTCCTCTCCCGTGAATCCTCCCCGACCCAAAGCGGCATCGGCACTGGACATGCCATAATCTTCGCCGGTGGCGTCCAGGACTTCATTGCTGGGCATGTCGGGCATCCCGAGGGCGTGAAAGCCGCCATCGGTGAGTGCGGGTCCGTTGTGGCAGGTGCCGCACTTTGCCGCTCCGAAGAACACCATGGCTCCGTCCTTCTGGCGGGGCGTCATGGCCGAATGCTCCCCGTTCAACCACCGTTGAAAGGGGGATTCGGATGCCATGATGGTCCGCTCGTATGCGGCAATGGCCAACCCTGCCATCTCGACGCTGTAGCGGTTGTCCTCTTCAACATCGGGGAACGCAGCGTCGAAGAGCGCCACATACTCAGGCATGTGGATGAAGAAGTCCGGCGTGGGCGCCATGCGGTGGACGGTGAGTCCGGCGATGGCCTGGGTCTCGAGTCCGAGGTAGCCGAGGTAATTGACCACCAGCGGTGTGTCTTCATCCCACTGGGCTTCCGTACCCACGTTGGGTCCATGGGCTCCGAACTGTCCGTTCCACAGGGTGACCGGTGTAAAGGCACCGTTCATGGCAGTGGGGCTCCGCATGGGCTGCCGGTCTATTTCTGTGGGGTCATAATCTGGAGAGATCACCCGGCCTTCACCCCGGACACCAAATCCAACACCGCCATCGCCCAATCCTTGTTGCACACCTGCTTGGAACCCGGCCGAAGCGTGGTGACAGCTGGCGCAGCTGTATGTGCCAATGCCGACATCTTCGGCGGCATCTCTCCCGAGGGCTGTCTCGTGGAACAACATCCGGCCAAGGGATACTTTTTGGTGGGTAAGGGGGTTGCTGGGGTCTTGAGGTATGGCTGCCAATTCATGGGGGTCGGGCATGTGCAATTGGCTGTACCCCTGCTGTCCGAGGGCGTCCAAGATGGTGGCCAACATTTGGAAGTCCTTGCCCTGGGGCTCTGGATTGGCAGAATGACTTGGGTTGCAGGACGACAGCAGGATGGCCGCCGATATGGTGCAAGCTGCTGTGCAAAGGGCCGATGAGTGATGGAAGTAATTCATGGTGGCAAGAACTTTGGGGTACGGGGTCAAAAGAGCCCCTCTTCTTGCTCACTTGAAATGACGATAGCAGAGGTTTCGGATGACACTTGTCATCCCCGCGTCTTGCACATCAGCCGAGGTTGGTCACTCCTCTGATACGGCTTGGAGCCAGTTGCGATAAGCTCCAAACAACTTTGACCGGCTCACAAATCCCACATATTGGCCGCTTTGGAGCACCGGCAAATTCCAAGCTTGGGTTCGGTCGAACTTTGACATCACCTGATCCATGTGGTCGGACAGGTCGAGGGTGGCTGCGGGAACGACCATGAGGTCTTGCACTGTAAACTCCAAGTATCGGTCGCGGTCAAACATCACACCTCGGATTTCCTCGAGAGGAACAATGCCCACAAGCCGGCCCTGTGGATCGAGCACGGGATGGATGTTCCGCCGGCTTTTGGCGACCACTTCCACCAGCTCACCCAAGTTCATTTCGGGCCGTACAGGATCGAAATCGGTTTCGACTTCATCGGCGAGTTTCATCAGCGTCAAGACGGCTTTGTCTTTGTCGTGAGTAATCAGCTCACCCCGCTCGGCCAATTCCTCGGTGTAGATGCTGTTGGGCCGCATCCAACGTGCGGTTTGAAACGCAATCGCGCTGGTCAGCATGAGTGGAATGAACAGATCGTAACCGCCACTGGCTTCAGCCGCCAAGAAAATGGCGGTGAGTGGTGCCCGCAAAATGCCCGCCATCAGGCCCGCCATGCCCGCGAGGACGAAGTGTCCTCCTATGAGGTGCCAGCTTGGAAAGACGAGGTCGGTGATGCCGAGGTACATGGCACCGAGTACGGCGCCGCTGAACAAAGCTGGGGCAAAGACACCCCCAACCCCACCAGCACCCACGGTAAGACCGGTCAGTGCCGGTTTACACAGCCACAAGGCACCCAAAAGGGCCACCATGCGCAAGGTGTTGTCCTGAATGAAGCCGACGCGCTGAATGGGGTCCAGTCTGCCCATGCGCCCCCTGAGCAAGTCATTGATGATTTCAAAACCTTCACCATAAAGCGAAGGGAAGGCGACCAATGCCAATCCCACCAGCAAGCCAGCGACCAGAATTCGTGCGCCTGGATGGCGGAACCGTTTCATTGCCCTGCCGGCCCCGCGGTAAACGGCAGAGAACCACACCGAGGCCACACCGCAGAGGACTGCAAAAGGCACGAAAGCCAAAAACGTTCCGTCCCATTCAGGCAGGTTCCGTCCCGCCTGCACCAGTTCTTCGGGGTCGATGAACAAAGTAGTGGTAAGGAGCGCCGAAAGGGAGGCGATGAGCAACGGCACCAAACTCGCGGTTGTCAAGTCGATCATGATGACCTCTACAGCAAACACAATGGCGGCAAGAGGCGCACTAAACATGGCGGCAAGCGAGGCCGTGGCCGCACAACCGATCAGAACCAAGCGGTGTCGGTAGTCCAGGTTGAAACGCTCTGCTGCCTCGCTGGCAAAGGCTGCGCTGCTTTGAACCGTCGGCGCTTCTAGGCCCGCACTTCCTCCAAACCCCACTGTGATAAAGGATGCGAAGACGGGGCTGATCATGGACATCCTCGACATCCTTGCCCTGAGCCGCGAGATGGCATGAAGGGTCGCTGGAATGCCTGGCCCAGGGTGCCGATTCGAGAACACTTGCCGCACCAGAACATGGGTGAGCACCAGTCCAATGGTGGGCAGGACGAACCGGATTTCCCAGCCTTGGTCGCCATTGGCGATCCAAGGCAATTGTCGGAGCCAGCCGATGCCGTTTTTGAGGAAAACCGCCAGTAAACCAGCGATGACCCCAATGAAGGCAGCAAGGAGAAATACAATGTTAGATGGCCCGAGGCCATCGCGCCAGACGCGCTGGAGGCGCGGCCAGCTCAGCAGCCGCAGGACGGCCTTTTTGAGCCAAAGCAGGGCGGGTTTTTTTGCGGTCATCCCAACCGAATGCGAACCCCACAGACCAGGATGTCATCGACCTGGTCTTCTTCTGCCTCTTGGCGCCAGTTTTCGATGCGGTCGTGCAGTTGACGTTCTTGCTCTTCCACAGGCATAACGGCCATTTCTGACAGCAACCCCCTGAACCTTTTTCGCATGAATTTCCGGCCTTTAGGTCCGCCGAATTGGTCCGCGAAACCGTCGGAAGCAGCATACACCATGTCCCGGTCTTGGAGCGTCACTTTGTGGGTGGTGTAGGTGTGCGTGCCGGGCTCAAAACTTGCGATGGCCCGCTTGTCGGGCTTGAGCTCTATGACCTCGCCGTTCCGCACGATGTACGCCGGGGAGTTGGCTCCAGCGTATTCCAAGATGCCTTCTTCAAGGTTGATGGAAATCAACCCGATGTCCATGCCATCGGGGACTTGATCCTCTGCGTCCAAGCCACTTCCTTCACCGCGGTGCAGGACATTCCGCGCGAGCTCATTGAGCCGGTCTAGAATTTTGCCGGGTTTGGTATACACCTTGCCAATGTGCTGCAGCGCATTGTGACCGAGCAAACTCATAAATGCGCCGGGGACGCCGTGGCCTGTGCAGTCGACAGCAGCAAACATGCGCCAAGCGTCGAGCTTGTGAAACCAAGGAAAGTCGCCGCTGACGCCGTCTCTTGGCATGTAGAGTACAAAGTTGCGGTCGAAGATGAGCTTGCGGTTGGGTTCGCTCGGAAGGATGGCGCCTTGGATCCTCCGGGCGTAATCGATGCTCGAGGTCAAGTCATTGTAGAGCCGTCCCAGTTCCTCCCCTTGTACCTCCAACTGCTCGGTCTGCTTGGACAACGTTTCCGTGCGTTCCGCCACCTTGGCCTCCATTTCCTTTTCGTAGCTCGCGAGGTCATCGCGCATGGCGAGCAAGGTTTTGCCCAAAACATCCTCCTCAGAAAGGGGGGTGTAGGTCGCGTCGAATTGGCCCTGACCTACAGCAGCGCTGAATTCTCGGGTGCGCCGAAGGCCATCGGCCAACCGGTCTAGCGCACGCGCCATTTCACCAATCTCATCCTTGCGGTCAGGCATTGAAAAAGGATGGTCTATTCCGCGAGACAGATACAGCAACCGGGCACGGACCTTAAGCAAGGGCTGTCGAATGGCGCGGGTGACGCCCCCAGCTATGCCCAAACCGGCGAGCAGAACAAACAGAGAAATCCAACGCACGAGCGTGTCCAGTCGCTGTCCGCTGGCCTGAACCGCCTCGTCTGTAACCGCCGCAGATTCAGAAAAGTAGACTTCTAGCACAACCAGGTCTGATTCGAGCGAGTCGAGTCTTGAGGTCAGATCAGAACCAGGAACAAAAGGGTTGTCCAGAAGCTCGTCCACCTTCCAAAGGCGGTCAAAGTCGACTTCCAATTCGGCCTTTCGTGTTCCAGGAGGCACCAAACCTTGCAAGGCATCCAAGAGGGCATCGGCCGCGATGTGGTGCTTGAACAACCTTTCATGGGTTCTGGCTTGATGGGGTGCCGCGCGCCGGAGGGTTTCCAATTTGGTGGCAAAGCCTGACTGCAGACGGTCGAGGGATTGGTGCGCATCGACGTGCAAATGGCTGGGCTCGGGCAACCTCGCAGCCAGAAGCGCATAGGCGCGCATGGCCTCTACCCGTTGCAGCAATTTTGAGACTTCTGCTTTGGACTGGTCCCATTTGAGGCTTTGCTCGAGGAGGTTTGCCTGGTCGCGGGTGGTGCGGGCAGTGAGGATGAAAAACACCGCCAGCGCCATGATGAAAAGACCGAAACCCGCGAAGATCCGCGCACCGATGGAGTGGAGCCACTGCTTCATGCTCAGTGCCCTTCCAATTCTTGGATGTGCGCCTTGCACCACTCAATCCGATCTTGGTTGAGCAATGCAGTGGAAACAATGGCCAAGGCCTCGAAGCCCTCTGTTTGGGTGTCGTCCTTGGCTATGGCAGCCTCCAAAAACTCAGAGGCCCTGAGCCAATGGCGTGAAGCGTTTTCAAGGGCCGTATCGATGGCATCGAGATCGTCTTCTGCCGTTTTGAATTCGCGCACGCCTTGGTTGTAGGTGTGAACGGCAAGGTTGAAGAGCGACCGGTACTGGTCGTGGTTTTGTTCGGCTGCCAATGTATAGTGGTGGGTGCCGAGTTCGAACCAAGGTCCAGCCCCGGCCTTCTCCAAAGCCTTGGCTTCGGTCATGGCGGTTTCTCCCAGTTGCTGTTGCATCAGCACCCATTCTGTGGCCGTGTCTGCACGTGGATTCAAGTCCTTCTGAATTGCCGCGTACTGGCTGAAATATTCCTCGGCAACCACGGGTTGACCAGGCGCAATGTTTCGGATTTCGACTTGGACATCCAGCAAATAGCCCTCACCTAAAAACAGCAAAAGGGGCCGCCACCAATCTTCGAGTCGGTTCTGGGGGTCTCTGCGAATGCATTCCCTCAAGCTTTCGAGGGCTTTGGTCCGCTGAAGGCTTGCTGGTTGACTTCCCCCTTCTACATAGCGCTCTTTGAGTACAAAAGCATGGACATACCAGGTCATGGCATCGCCGCTTTCGGGTCCAGACAAAGCCCCGTTCAGGACGTTTTCAGCCTCTGAAAGGTTTCCAGAATCGGCCAATGCAATGGCCTCCAACGTGAGGGGTCCCTGGGCCCAAAGCCCTTGACCCAAAGACAGGGCAATGGCCACTGTGGCAAAGGCAACAGCGCGCCATGCGGTCATGGCCCCAACGAACAGTGAATGTGCTACAACCTTCATGGGCACCGACGTTGCATGAAATGAAGGGGAAGGTCCAAGGGTTTGGACGCAAGGGCCGCCTCGTCAGGCTCAACGCACAAAGACAATGTCTCTCCCTGCTTTGTGCGGCGAAAGGCGACATCAGATCCAGGAACAGCACCGCCATCGGTCACAATCAGGGCGTTTTTGTTGCCTTTTTTGAGCCATTTGGCCAGGCTGTTTTTGAGCGAAGGCAGGGCTTCAGCAGTATTGGAACCGCCTACAAACAGCATCGTAAAGTCCCGTTTTTCGCTGGCCAAAGCCTTGGTGTCCAAGGCAATGATGTCCACTTGCAATCCTGCTATCGCCCGTCCTCTGAGCTGTTCGCCCAAGTCTTGAGCGAGGTCGGGCCAATTCACAATTGCGATGCGAAACCGGTCCTGCCGTTCAATTTCCGGCCAGAACATTTCTCTGCCGAGCAGATAGATATACCGGCCATAAATCACCGCCCAAATCGGGGAGCGGTCAATTTCGGGGTCCGGAACAAAAACGCCAGAAACTGTTGCCGCAGCGGGTCTTGAAGGTTCAGTTGAAGGCGCGCAGTCAGAAATCCCTTGGGAATCATCGGGCAATGCGGTTGCGGCCCAAACTTGCTGGGCTGCGAGCAACAGGCTTGCCAAAAGGGCAGCTTGTAGGATGTGTGTGAACCGAAACATATTGAACCGCGCACCTGCAAAGTACACCGCACGCCCTGACTTAGGCTTCAGGCTGCAGCTGTTCGAGGTCTCGATCAAATAAATACAGCCCTCCTTTGTCTTGACCAATGAGGGCCAACTTGTCCAATATGTTGCGTGCCAGTGCCTCCTCTTCAATTTGCTCTGCGACATACCACTGCATGAAGTTGTGTGTCGTGTAGTCTTTCCGCTGCAGGCAGAGGTCAACCACGCCGTTGATGCTGGCCGTGACTTTGGTCTCATGTTCGAGCAGCGTTGAGAAAATGGCAGGCAAGTCAGAGAAATCAGACTGAGGAGCGTCTAAAGCCGGAACGACAGACTTTCCGCCCCTTTCGTTGACAAAGCGCACCAATTTGAGCATGTGCATGCGCTCTTCGTCGCTGTGCCGATACAGAAATTCTGCGGTGCCGTTGAGGCCCTGGTTTTCGGCCCAGCTGGCCATGGCGAGATAGAAGTGGGAGCTCAGGGCTTCCATTTCAATCTGGTCGTTGAGTGCTTTTTCGATGGTGGAATCAATCATATTTTCAATATTTATTGAAGGAGAATACTTTGAGGAAGATGTATTAGAACATTAAGGAACAGCAAGTAAGGTGATGTTCTAATGTTTAAAGTCTTTTGATTTATTTGATATCGCGGATTGCATAAGTCGGACGGTCCATTCAGGATCCTTGGTGGTGCAAACTTGGAACCATTGGCTCATCAAGTTGGACAAGGCTTGGAGTTGCCAGACGGTATTCAACCATTGAACGTCTTCTTTTTGGGCGATGGATGTGATGACTGGAGCCATGGTGTCCATGGCTTTGAATGCCTGGCGCTTGCGCGCCTCGGCCAAGGCCACAAAAATATGGGCTGGATCGGAGATGGCCTTGTAGTGAAACTTGCGAATGCCCATAATGCGCAAGCGTTCAACCATGCCCAGTTCGCTCAGTAACCTCAACTGGGTACTGGCCGAGCCACTGCTGAGTTCCAGTGTATCGACGATGTCGTCTGCGGTCATCGGAGCGGGGGAAGACAGCAAAAGGGCGTGAATTTTGGCAGCCGCTTTGGGCAAGGACCAGGGCTTCATCACATCCGGCCAAGCGGATATGAAATGAAGTCTCGCTGGACTTAATGCTGTGGGGGCCACTGTAGACACAGGAGCGAAGTTAATTTCAAAATGAATTGAAATTAAGGTTTGCTAAAAAGGAGTCTATCAGGCTTTGTTTCAGGCGTTAATGTAGCGTTTCCGTCGATGATGTCCACCAAGTGGCGCGCCCACCGTGGCCCAATAAGAACACCTCGTGTGCCGAGACCATTGAGGACATACCAGCCTGGAATCCCAGGGTATGGACCGACTGCCGGCCTGCGGTCACGGGATACAGGCCTCAGTCCGACTTGGTGCTCCGTGACCGTCATGGCGCCCATATTTGGAACGGCGGCATGAAGGGCGTCGATCAGGTATTGTTGGGTCTCTGCGCTGGGTTCCAAGTCGGTTTGGTTCCATTCGTAGCTGGCTCCGAGCCGCCATTGACCCCCGCCCAGAGGAATCGTCCACTTACCGAAATTCAATATGTGCGATTGGGGTGGCGTTGCACCATCATTTTGATGCTGTATGGTCAAGAGTTCACCCCGGTATGGCCGAATATCAAGACAGGGCAATGGGCCGTCAATGCCGGCTGAAGTGCCGCGGCAATCCACGATGGCGTCCCATTGTCCGCGTTTGAGATTTTCGGCGTCTTGGTCTTGGAATCCGCGCAGCTCGAAACGCTGTTCTGCTTTGAGTCGATCGCGCCACAGGTTGAGCAACAGGGGCAAATTGACCCAGCCACCGCCTTCCACAATGCCCTCAGTAGGCCAATGCGCAGCTGGTGCACCCAACCAAGGCAGTTGCGTTGATTTGTCCTTCCATAAGGCGGCGTAATCGCTGTTGGCGAGCCGTTTGTGGATGGGCATCTCAAACAAGAGTTTGGATCCAGTAATGGACTCGAGTTCCAAGAACGTTTGCCGCATGACTTGAAGGTGCGCTTCAGCTTCCCAAGCTTCTATGACGCGGCGGAATGACATGGGGTTGAACATCCCGGCTGCAACAGAAGATGCGGAGGGTAAGCCTGCATCGATGACGTGGACGTCCCACCCTTTTCGCAGGCCAAAGTGGCTCGCCAGGGTACCGGCAAGGCCTTGTCCAATGACCAAAATGCGCATTGCGATCAGGCCATGGCTTTTGCAACGCCGAGCTCGCGTCCGACTTTCTCAAAAGCTGCCAGAGCGCGGTCCAAGTGGTCTCGCGTGTGAGCGGCACTCAGTTGAACACGGATGCGCGCTTGGTCTTTGGGCACGACGGGGAAGAAAAAGCCAATCACATAGATGCCTTCTTCGAGCAAAGCATCCGCCATGACCTGGCTCATTTTGGCATCGCCCAGCATGACTGGAACGATGGCACTTTCGCCATCCTTGAAGTCGAGGCCAATGCGGCGAAGTCCATCCTTGAAGTAGCGGGTGTTTTCTTCGAGTCTGTCGCGCAACTCTGTAGTCTCATCAAGCATTCGAAAGACTTCGATGCTGGCGCCTACAATGCTGGGAGCCAAAGAATTGGAAAACAAGTAGGGCCTGCTGCGTTGGCGGAGCATTTCGATGATCTCAGCCCGGCCCGTGGTAAAGCCTCCCATGGCGCCACCGAGGGCTTTTCCAAGCGTTCCGGTAATGATGTCGACGCGCCCCAGAGCGTCGCGCAGTTCGATGGACCCCCTTCCGGTTTTGCCGATAAACCCGGTCGCATGGCACTCGTCGACCATGACGAGCGCGTCGTACTGGTCTGCGAGGTCACAAATGCGGCCAATTTGAGCCACGTAGCCATCCATGGAAAACACCCCGTCGGTCACGATGATTTTGAACCGGTGTCCCGCCTCAGAGGCCGCTTGCAGCTGGGCCTCGAGGTCGGCCATATCGTTGTTGGCATAACGGTAGCGAGCCGCCTTGCACAAGCGCACCCCATCAATGATCGATGCGTGGTTGAGCGCGTCCGAAATGATGGCGTCTTCTGCTGTCAGCAAAGGCTCGAAAACCCCGCCGTTGGCGTCAAAAGCCGCGGCATAGAGGATGGTGTCCTCCGTGTGGTGAAAGTCCGCAATGGTGCGTTCAAGATCCTTGTGGATGTCTTGGGTTCCACAAATGAACCGCACGGAGGACATGCCAAAGCCGCGTTCATCGATGGCGCGCTTGGCCGCGTCAACAACCCGCGGGTGAGATGAAAGTCCCAGGTAATTGTTGGCACAGAAATTCAACACTTCACTCCCATCGTCTAGGCGAATGGAAGCATCTTGAACAGAGACGATGACGCGCTCTTTCTTGAACAAGCCTTCCTTTTCCAAAGAAGCGAGGCCGTCCGCAAGGTGGGATTTCATGGAACCGTACATGTCCACGAAGATAGCTGAGCTCCGGTCTTACTGCTATTCAGACAGGTCTTGAACGCTGTAAATCACAACGCGCCGATCAGATTCCAATCTATTGCGTACCAGCAGCGCCTGACCGTATCGGGCGGTACTTTCAGTATTGACCAGCTGAACAATTCGGGCCCTTCGTGACCTTCTTGTTTCGGGCGATTGGACCTCTGAGAGTCCAATCAAAGCATCGAGCTCGTCACATGACAATTGTTGTGAAGCGTGCTTTAACAGCGCGACCAAAATGCTGGACGGGGGCGCATCGACATCTGGATTGGCTGGCGGGATTTGTGGCATTTGCCCTTTTGAAACGAACCGCCAGAGCACGATGGTCATTCCGCAGATGATCAGGCCCAAAAAGGCCATCCAAGCACTCAGATTGCCAATGATCTTCTTGAACAAAGGCTCAGGCGGAGAATGGACGATGAGGGGAGACCATTCAGCCCCCTGCACAAGCTTGGAAATATCCTCTGTGTATTTGCCTTCTGGCCCTCGAAACTCCGCTGTATTTCCCTTCCAGGCAAACCAAGTGCCGTTCTGCTTTTCTTGGTGAATTTTATAGCTGTTGATCTTGAATTGTGCCAAATCTGAAGGCACTGACGCCCAGTGCAAATCAGACTTCCTAATCACCAAGAATGTAATCTGGGTGCAATAGATGATATAGTCTTGAAGGGTCCAACTGTGCACACTGTTGCTGAGCCTTTCAATGCCGCTGTTCAATTGCCCCAACTTTTGCCATTGGTGCCCGTGGTGCGCCAGACTGTAGATGCTCGGCTGATTCGCGGCCTCCATGAGCTGGCTTGGGGACACGATCAAGAATGAGGCAGTATCGTTGCTAAAAACCACAGCATTCTCAGCTCCTGGTGGGGCGTTGGAATGGGCCCGCATTTCGATTTCTTGCGTTTCGTTCGAATGATAAAGACGCTGGGTGTGCTCGATCCAGTTTGCCCTTCCATTCTGAAAATGCAACTGGTCTTGGTACCAGTATATGTGGGAATAGTAATTGTGTCCGACAACTATGCTTTTGCTTTGATTGGAGCCACCGTCGTACTGGATGTAACGCAAATCGCCATCGACAAACATTGCGTTTCTTCCTGAAGGAGATTTGAGATACCGGATGGTTTTTATGTAGCCTTGGGTGCGCGGAGACTCCACGACGTAGTAAAATCCGTCAGGGTCGGTTGCAATGAGGCTGTCCAGCAAATTTTGGTCTGCCCATTGTATGGGTTCACCAGGGTACCAGGCGCGCAGGTTGCCTTCAAACAAAACCGAATCGGGCGTGCAGCCGCTGTCATTTGCATCAGCCGGGCTGGCAGAAATGACCGAAACGGGCAGTGATGTCGCGCAGACGGTCGCGAAGAGGATATGTTTCCACATAATTGAAGCGAGCACGTGCCAAGATCGTACAACCCGGCTTACCGCACACGGCTGTGCTCGAATTACCTTCGCATCCCATGTCCGAGCAACCCGCCCGCACCCTCGTCACTTCGGCATTGCCTTATGCCAATGGCCCCATTCACATTGGTCACATCGCAGGCGCCTATTTGCCTGCTGACCTTTATGTGCGCTACCTCAAGTCCCGGAAGCGCGATGTCGTGTGGGTTTGTGGATCTGACGAGCATGGCGCGGCGATCACCTTGCGCGCCAGAAAGGAAGGCACCACGCCCCGTGCGATCGTGGACCGCTACCACGAAGAAATGCAGGCGGCTTTCAGCGGTTTAGACATTGAGTTTGACCACTATGACCGCACTTCTAGTGCAGAACACCACGCGTTTGCGCAGTCGTTTTTTCTGGACCTTTTGGAGAAAGGGGCGTTCACAGAGGAGACCCGTCAGCAGTTCTATGACCCCGAGGAGCAGCAGTTTCTTGCAGACCGTTACATCCAAGGCGCATGTCCCAAATGTGACCACGATAAAGCCTTTGGTGATCAATGCGAAAAATGTGGCTCAGCCCTGTCGCCGGAGGAGCTGATTGGTCCCAAAAGCACCTTGAGTGGCGCCACACCAGAGCTGCGGGAAACCACCTTGTGGTACCTCCCCATGGACCGCCACGAAGACTGGCTGCGAGAATATCTCGAAGGGGGCAAACTTGACGGAGAGGCGCACCACAACCCCAAGTCTTGGAAGGCCCATGTCTTGGGCCAGTGCCGCAGTTGGATTGATGGAGGGCTCCAAAGCCGCGCCATGACCAGGGACCTCGATTGGGGGGTTCCTGTACCCGTAGAAGGAGCCGACGGCAAAGTCTTGTACGTCTGGCTTGACGCCCCTTTGGGTTACATCACAGCTACACGGAATTGGGCCGCCAAGAAGGGGGTCGATTGGGAGCCATATTGGAAGGACAAAGACACCCAGTTGGTGCATTTCATTGGCAAGGACAACATCGTCTTCCACTGCATCATCTTTCCCATACTCCTCAAAGAACAAGGGGAGTACTTGCTGCCACACAACGTGCCAGCCAACGAATTCATGAACCTCGAGGGAGACAAGATTTCGACCTCGCGCAATTGGGCAGTTTGGGCCAGTGAATATGTCAGAGACTTCGACGGGCGGAGCGACGAAATGCGCTACGTTCTCGCCTCCATCATGCCGGAGCAAAAAGACGCGGAGTTCACATGGGAGGATTTCCAAGCGAGGGTAAACAACGAACTCGCCGATGTGCTCGGCAACTTTGTGAACCGGGTTTTTGTGCTCACCGGCAAATTTCACGACAGCAAGGTGCCCGCAGCGTCGGGGAAGTGGACCGAGGTAGATGAGGCCTTGTTGTCTCTCATGAAAAGCACCCCAGAAGCGGTGGGAGACGCCATTGAGCGCTACCGCTTCAGAGAAGCGCTGCAACATGCCATGGGGCTGGTGCGCGCCGGAAACAAATACCTCACCGAGGAAGAGCCTTGGAAGGTGGCCAAAACGGACCCTGCTCGGGCGGCGGACATCTTGCACTTGGCCTTGCAGGTCACGGCCAATGCGGCCATCGTATTGGGTCCATTCTTGCCCAAGACCTCTGCCAGGCTGTCCAAGGCGCTCGGCACTGCAGATTTGCCTTGGGATGCCGCCGGAGCGTCGCTGGTTCCAGCAGGACAGCCGCTGGCCAAATTGCCCATACTCTTCGAAAAAATCACCGATGAGCAGGTTGCTGAACAACAGGCCAAAATGGGCCCAGAGCTAGAAGGAATGCGCGATGTAGAGCCGGAAAAAGCAGAAACCACGTTCGATGACTTTCAGGCCATGGACCTGCGGGCGGCCGAAGTGATGTCAGCAGAGAAGGTCAAAGGGGCCGACAAATTGCTCCAATTGACCGTGAGAACTGGATACGATGAGCGCACCGTGGTGAGTGGCATCGCTGAGCACTTCAGTCCAGAGGAGGTGGTCGGCCGGCGGGTCGTGCTTTTGGCCAATTTGGCGCCGCGAAAAATCCGAGGCGTTGTTTCTCAGGGGATGGTCCTGATGGCGTCTACAGAAGATGGTGGGTTGCGGTTTGTAACGCCCGAAGAAGGCGCTGAACCCGGCGACATCATTCGTTGATGAAGACCTTTCTTGTGCGCCCTTCTGAAGTGCGCTGAATCAACAATTGTCCAGGAGAGGCTTTCACAGGCCGGCCCAAAAGGTCGCAGGTCCGCCACTCTATGGAATGGGGTTCCACAGGGGGTGATCCAAGGCTGCTCATGGGACCGCCAAAGCTGCTCCACAGCCAAGAGCAACGTTCGATGGCTTGCCCGGCCATCCAGCCCTCATAAAGGCGCAATTCAACGTCTGCGGGTTCGGTCCATGTGCTCAGGTCCACGCCATTCTGGTATTCCAGGTAGCGCAGGTGGGGTTCCAATTGACCGTCAAATCCGTAAGCATTCGGGGCAGAAGAGACATTCTCTGCGGCGAGCAGGTTTCCTTCGAGGTCAAACAAAGCAAACCCGGCATAGCCAAACCAGTAAGGCGTATTGTAGTCGGGGGCGACCATGATTTCCATGTATCCAACATCGGCTGTACCGAGCGATTCTATGCCCACGTGAATGGAGTCGCACAGGTCACTCATGCTGTTTTCCGAAGTGCATTCGGCGGCCAAACAGTCTGCAAGGGTTTCAAAAGGCACGGTCCCTGCGCAGCCTCCCCAAGAAAATTGGGTGCAGGCACCAAAATCCTGATCGAAATACCATGCGGGAATGGCGGCTTCACAAGGCCCAGCATCGGGCAGCAAAGCGCAAGGGTCTTCTTGGGCGTCAAGTGCCTCAAAACCGCACGAAGCGATTACAGAAAGCACGAGGCCCAGTGCGGAAATTCCCCCCTTCATTTGCGGAAACGGCCGGCTTTTTGGAGGAGCTCTGCAATTTGGATGGCGTTGATCGCCGCTCCCTTGCGCAGGTTATCCGCCACAATCCAAAGGTGCAATCCCTGTACCTCAGTCAAGTCCCGGCGGATCCGCCCGACGAAAACTTCATCTTTTCCAGCAGCCTTGATCGGCATGGGGTAGATGTTGGCCATGGGATCATCTTGAATGATCAGACCTGGCATGAGTTGCAGGGCTTCCTTGACGTCGGGAACGCTGAACGACCGCTCCAATTCCAAGTAGACGCTTTCTGAGTGCCCTCCCGCTACAGGCACCCTCACGGCCGTGGCACTGACCTGCACATCGGCGTCGTCCAAGATTTTTTTGGTCTCGTGGTGCAGTTTCATTTCTTCCTTGGTGAAGTCGTTCTCCAAGAAGACATCGCAATGGGGCAAGCAGTTGCCGTCAATGGCATGGGGATATACCCGTGTGGCATCCAATCCTTGGCGCTCACTTTCCATTTGGTCCAGGCCAGCCTGACCAGTGCCGGTGACACTCTGATAGGTGCTCACAATGGCCCGGCGGATCAAAAACCGATCGTGCAAAGGCTTGAGCGCCATGACCAGTTGAATGGTCGAGCAGTTGGGGTTCGCGATCAGGAGGTGGTCTTCTGCAGCGTCTCCATTGACCTCGGGGACGATCAGCGGAACGGAGGGGTCCATGCGCCATGCAGAGCTGTTGTCAATGACGGTGGTGCCTTTGTCGGTAAAGGCGCGCGCCCATTGCTTGCTCACATCGCCGCCCGCACTAAAAAGGGCGATGTCTGGTTGACGCTCGACCGCTTCTTCCACACTGATGACCGCGATTTCTTGGCCTTTAAACTCAATCTTGGAGCCCACAGAACGGCTGCTGGCCACAGGCAAGAGCTCCTTGATGGGAAACTTTCGCGCGACCAAACCGGCGATGATGGTGCGCCCGACCAAGCCTGTGGCGCCGATAACAGCTACTGTGCGTCCGTGGGTAGAGGGTGACATGATGGGTATTCGGTCGAAAGTTGCAGTGCCTTGCGGGCCCTTTCGCAGGCGTCGTGCCTTGGATTGTGAGCGGTGCCTGAGACACCAGCAAAGTTAAGAGGTTGCGGAATGATGAAAACGCGCTCTTGGTTTGCCGGGCCTGACTTCACCCCGAAAGGGAAGTTTCTGCTGTGGCCAACGCTGTCGGTGGGGCTCTGCCTCCTTCTGTTTCCGAGCACCGGTTCAGGTCAATGGGTGTTGACGGCCATACACCCAGATCCTACGCCTGCCTTGGGTGCACCACAGGCGGAGTTCATCGCATTGACTGCGGTCAACGTTGCAGATTCATGCGCCTCCTCCGATGGGTGGTCCTTGGATTGGAATGGAAGTTCACGTTTTTGTGCTTCGGGTTGCTGGCCCAGTGGTACCACACTGGTGGCCCACAGGGAGTCGGACAGTGTGCACTTTGATTTCGGAAGCGCAGTGTCAATGCCCATGGAGACGTGGCCGGCTTTGGTCAATGGGGGAGGAACTGTTTTGCTCAGAAACGCAGAGGGCGAAGTCATAGATGCCATGCCGTATTCGTCTGCATCCTTGGCAGGTGGGGGGCGGCCCTTGATGAGGACAGACACAGAACATTGCGGTGCGGCGGCAAACCAACACCTCTGGGAGGAGGGGACAAATCCATATTTCGCGCCACAGCCACAGTTGATCCAGGAGCATCCGACGTTGTTTTCTGCCTTTGAGAAAGCACGGGCTCCGGAGCGGCTGGTTCCGAGGGGGGCGGGCAAGTTGGATTGGTTCATCGGCATGACGCTCAACCCTGCGGCCATGTGGGCGGCAGAAGCCCATGTTGGCGGCAGGCCGGCTTCATTGCAATGGTGGTCTGATTCTGTGGTGGAGGTCCAATGGGACGACCGTCCAATGGCGGCGAGCGACCCCATGGAAGATGGAATTCCCATCTCAATTGGTCCTCTGAGCGGGTGTTTTCACGGGGCAGAGTCGGGCCAATTGAATGCAGTGTACCGGCCTGTCAGGTCCACAGGAGAAGTAGCGGTGGTGGGCGCTTTGGCGGACCCGATATCCTCAGACCCACTGATGCCTCTGGAGTCCATTGCCTTGCACAACCGCTCAGAACACCCCGTAGGTCTCGGTTCTTGGTCGTTTGGCGGCGGGTTGCTGCGGCGGCAGGTCGTATTGCCGCCCGACAGCATAGCATGGCTAAAGGCCAGTGATTTTGAGGGTTGGCCAGGCATGGCGAATGCAGGAGGGGCGCTTGCTCTGACGCTTCCCCACGGCTCGGAGGCAGCAGGACTCGGATGGAGCCCTTGTGACCACGATGCACCGGGTTTAGCAGGGTCTGGTGCGCCGTTGGTGCGGTCGGGAAATCCCGGCTCGGGTTGGCATACTGCGGGCGGCCACATTGCTGTTGACCAGGAGCCCATCACCATCAAGGGGTATGGCTGCAGGGTGTCTCAATGGACGGGCGAAGTGAGGCTTGAACTCTTCTTGAACCGTTACTTGGACCAGTTGGGCGAAACGGAATGGAAGGTCGAGGGGCGCCAAGAACGAGCATGGGCAACGGCGATTCCAGGCCGGCCAGACGGGGTCAGTCTGTGGTGGGAAGGAATGGCCAATGGGCTGAATTCCGCCGCGGGCGTGACGGTGTCGATCGGGCATCAAGGAGAAGAACCGTCTCACATAGAGGCCCGCTGCCCCGAAGATTTGTCGTCCTCTGAGGCGGTTCCTTGCCTGCGGATTGTTGAATTGCTTTGGAACGCCTCTGAAGATGGCGATGAGTTTGCAGAGGTTCAGAACTGCGGCACGGCACCCATCGATGTGTCTGGCCTTCAAGCCACCACTGAACCCGTCCCCCTTCCATCGGACTGGTCGACTTGGGTGTCTCCAGAGGCCTCACTGATGCTCGCTCCTGGCGAAGTGGCGGCATTTGGACGCTGTCCAAAATGGATGGGTGCAGGACTTCCAGAGAAAGGCCGTTCGCGGTGGTCGGCAGAGCATTGGGCGCCTTTGAATGATGCTGGAGGCGTCCTCAAGATCAGGCTGCCCTGGCCCGCTTCAGAAGTGTTGGATGAGGCAGAATGGGGCGCGCACTTGGAAGGGCCGTGGTGGTGGACGGAAGACGGCTGGGCTTGGGAAAGAAGCGGGGCGCAGAGTGGAGATTGGTCTCCTGCTCCCAGCCGCGGCTCTCCTGGGGCACCACCGGGGCAAAAACAACCCGTCGATTGCGGCCAGGTGGCGGCGCAACCTCCGGCAGTCGCGGGAGGGTTACCGGCTTTGGAGTGGGCCCTTCCTTCCGCTGGAGCGACCATAATCGTCAACTTGATCGGTTGGCCATCAGGAGAATTGCTAGAGCGCACCGTTCTGGAGGACGTCCTCTCTGATGGGCGGTGGTCTTGGATGGGTGGGCTCACAGGTGGTCGGACTCCAAGGCCCGGCACAATGCTGTGGGACGTGAGGTGGTGGGCTGCGCAATGCCAAGGCCGCCAACGATTTGTGGTGGACGTGCCCGGCCATGGATAAACTGCCATCAAACCACATGGAGGGCACCGTTGGTTTGCCGAAATTCGAATCATGTTCGAAGGAGCGGAACGCGCAGCAGAATGGGCTCCACCAGAGTGGTGGTGGGCAGCATGGTGCGCGGTTGCGATTTCAGTTGGGGCATTCAGACAATGGAGTCCAAAGTATTTCGTTCACCTCGGCTGGGCTTGGACCGACTTTCGGTTGCTGCTCCAATCCCGGGGTGACTTCACTGCACCGTGGTACTCTGGCTGGATCCAAAACACCATGGCGGGCTTGGCCATATCCTTGGCGCTGAGCGGCATGCTTGATAGGGCGGGTTGGCAAAGTCTATCCCCCGATGGTGTGCTTCGGCTCTGGCTGTTGTGGGGGGTGCTCATGTTGATGCGCTGGTGTGTAGCGCGCATTTGGGAAGGCATTTCTTCTGGCGAAGTCCATGGCAGGGAATGGGCATTGGGACACCGATATGTTTTAGAATCAACCGCGTGGTTGATTTCACCGCTGGGCCTTTGTGTCACCATTTGGGGGCATGAACCCTCGAATTACGGCCTGTGGGCCGCCGCTGGAGTATGGGCTGGGGGTTGGCTCATGCGCCACCGCAGGTCGTTCGAGCGCATTCCAAGACTGCGTCATCTTCCGGTTGAAGGGTTTTTCTACCTTTGCGGGCTCGAATTCCTCCCGGTTGTGGTTTTGTTCCGCGCCTGGCAATGGTGAAGACACATGGGCAAGAAGGTCAAGACGATTCTGATTTCGCAACCCAAGCCTGCTACTGAGAAGTCGCCGTACTTCGATTTGGCCAGCAAGCACAAGTTGAAAATCGATTTTCGCAGCTTTATTCATGTTGAGGGCGTGGACGGCCAAGTTTTTAGGCAAGACCGCATTGATTTGGCTGAGCACAATTGCGTGATTTTTACCTCGCGCAATGCAGTAGATCACTACTTCCGCATGGCGGGAGAGCTCCGATTTGAGGTCCCCGATTCAACCAAGTATTTCTGCATCAGCGAGTCGACCGCACACTACCTGCAGAAGTACATTGTTTACCGCAAGCGCAAGATTTTCCATGGGCAGTTGAGGTTTGCGGAGCTGATGGACGCCATCAAGAAGCACAAAAAGGAGAAGTTCCTCCTTCCTTGCGCTGACATCCTCAAGCCCAGCATCCCACAGGCGCTTGACGAAGCCGGAATTGACTTCACCAAAGCGGTGATGTACAAGACGGTCTGCAGCGATCTTTCTGACTTGTCGGATGTCAAATACGACTTGCTCGTGTTCTTTTCTCCTTCGGGAATCGAAAGCCTGTACAAGAACTTCCCGGAATTTGAGCAGGGTGAAACCCGGATCGCGGTGTTCGGTCCCACAACCCGCAAAGCTGCAGAAAACCGGTCCTTGAGGATTGATGTGGGTGCCCCCAACCCGAAGGCGCCGTCCATGAGTATGGCCATCGAGAACCACATATTAGGAAAGGACTGACCGACCTAGTTTCCAACGGCCAGCGCCCAGATTCAGACCTCCATCAAGGACGGGACCGCAGCCTCAAGCGCAGGGTCGTGATGGACCGGGTATTTGCCGAGGGCCACACCGCCAAGGGCTTTCCTTTGGTCGCGCGTTATGTGACCACTCCGCCAGACGGGACCGCCCCAACACGCGTGGCATTCACCGTGAGCAAACGCCGTTTTAAGAGGGCCGTTGACCGCAACCGCGTCAAGCGTTTGATGCGTGAATCATGGCGCCACCACCGGGCAGAGTTTGAGGCCACAATTCCAAAGGGCCACCAATGCGCTGTGGTGCTCATCTTTGTAGGGAAGGACCTGCCAACTTCGGAATCGCTCCAACGCGGCATGGTCAAATTGTTGAACCGAATGGCGCAAGCCGCATCCACAACAGAAGCATGAAGACCTCTCGTTCTCACAAAGTGGTTTTGACCTTGATGCTTGCTGGCGTTACGGCCGTATTGGGACTGCGTGCGGCCCAACTTCCGGGCACGTACTTCGAGGTCACCAAGCACCTCGAGATCTTGACCTCGGTGTTCAAGGGGGTACACGAGTTCTATGTGGAAGAGCCGGAGCCCGGAACGCTGATGAGCGTGGCCATTGACGCCATGTTGGACGAGCTCGACCCCTATACCGTCTACTACCCTGAGTCGCGGATCGAAGATTTGAGGTTCATGAATACAGGCGAATACGGCGGCATTGGAGCGCTGGTTCAGCCCATCGGCGGCAAGACCACCATTGTGGAGGTTTACGAGGGGTATCCGGCCCAGGAGGCAGGGATTCGCCCGGGTGACGTCGTGCTTTCTGTGGGGGGACAGTCTTTGGAGGGAGACGCCAACAGCGACGATGTGGGCGAGCTGCTCAAGGGGGAGTCCGGCAGTGAAATCGAAATTAGAATTGACCGTCCGCATGGCGGAGGCACCATGGATTTGATGGTGAAAAGGGCCAAGGTGCGCGTACCGGCAGTCACGTATTCAGGCATGTTGGACGACAGCACAGGCTACATCTACCTGGCCAAGTTCACCAGGGGTTCAGCGGGCGAAGTGCGCAAAGCCTTGATGTCTCTGAGGGACTCTGCAGGCATGAAGCAATTGGTGTTTGATCTGCGGGGCAACGGAGGTGGATTGCTCAAGGAAAGCGTGAGCATCGTCAACCTTTTCGTGCCCAAAGGGACAGAGATCGTATCAACCCGGGGCAAAAGCGAGAACTGGAACAAGTCGTACAAGGCGCTCGGCCGCCCCACAGCAGAGGACATGCCCTTGGTGGTCTTGATAGATGGGAAATCTGCGAGTGCGTCAGAGATCGTGAGTGGCACCCTACAGGACCTTGATCGCGCGGTCATCGTGGGCATGGAGAGCTTTGGAAAGGGGCTTGTGCAACAGACCAAAGACATGGCGTTCAACACACGGTTAAAGGTCACCGTGGCCAAATATTACACCGCGAGCGGCCGGTGCATTCAGCGCTTGGATTACGGCGGTGCGCGGGACGCTCAGGGCAAGGCGAAGGCGGTGTCGGACACACTGCTTCGCACCTTCGAGACCAAAGGAGGACGGCCTGTTGTCGAAGGCCGGGGCATACAGCCGGACATCGAAGTTGAAACCCCATTCATGTCTACACTGCTGCAGCGGCTCCTCGACGAATATGAGGTGTTCCATTATGCGACCCAAGTCGCTGCTGGGCTCGACAGCACAGATGTTCCCGATCCGGTTTCATACAGCTTGGCAGAGGCAGATTGGGGCCGTTTTCTATCCCATCTGCAGAATGCGGGATTCGAGTATGATACCGAAAGCATGGTCGTGTTGGAGGAGTTGCGGAATGTGGTGGAGCTCGAGCAATACGGGGGGGTCGCAGAAGAGCCTCTTGTGGCATTGCGTGCCGCCCTTGAGCCGAATTTGGAGCGGGACTTGGGTCTCTTTGAAGATGAGGTGCGACAAATGCTAGAAGAGGAGGTGGTCTTGAGGTTCCACTATGCTGCGGGAATGGTCGAGCGCAGCCTTACCAAGGACCCGATTGTGGGCCGTGCATTGAGTGTTTTTGGCGACGAAATGTCCGCTGTGATTGGACAGGGATCCGGAGTTGAACCCGCCCCAACCCGCGAATGAGCAGGGCCCACCTTCCGGAGATTCCGTGGGCCTGGGCTTGGGGGGCCATCGTACTGGCTTTTCCATGGTCGAACGCCTTCATGAGCATTGCCACGGGGTGGCTGGGTCTGGTGACCTTGACCCAGCTCCAGAGCCGTTCAATATCCGCTTCCAAAACCGCATCTCACATCGCCTTACGTCGAGCAGGTTGGGCTTTGATTCTGCTGGTATTGTGGTCCGGGCTGTCTGTTATTTGGGGTGGTGAAGCGGAGGCTTGCCTTCACGATGTGAGGGTGAAGTTGCCCTTGGCCATAGGAGGCTGGGCCATGGTCACCATGTCCCGACAGTCGCGCGCTGTGGACCTCCACCAATTGAAGCCTGTAGTCAAAGTAGCGGTGCTTTCCGCCGCATTGGCCACCGTTTCATTGATCGTTTGGGACCTGTTGGATGGCGGGCCCAACGGAGGAAGACAGTCCTCTCAATTCATATCCCACATTCGTTTCGGTTTGTGGTGGGCTTTTCTGTTGCCTTGGTCAGGATACTTGCTGGGCAACCGATGGATGTGGGGCTGTCTGATTGGAGCGGTTTCCGCGTGGACATGGACGCAAGGTGTAACCGGCCTGCTGGTCGGAATTGCAATGGCTCCGTGGTGGATCCCGTGGTTGGGAACAATGCCACGAGGAGGCGTGGCGCATGAGGCGTCATGGCCCACCGCCAAGGCGTTAAGGCGGAATTTCGCCCTAATGGCAGCGGTCCTTGTTCCGATTTTAATCCTGCTGACCAGGGCCTTGCCCACGGCAATGCCTCAGGCCGATCAATTGCCCACACACACGGATTCAGGCAAACCCTACGTCCACAAGCTGAATCGCAGTGTCACGGAAAATGGCCATTTCGTTTGGACCCACTTGGCTTGGGGAGAGCTCAGGACAGCGTGGGAAGGGCGCAGCGACATCCCCTTTGGCAACATCGAAGGCGCCCTGGTTCGCTTTTTGTCGTCCAAGGGGCTTCCCAAAGACACAGAAGGCGTGGCGGCTTTGTCCGAAGAAGAGGTCCAAGCCATTGGGAGAAGGGTGACCTCTACAGTAGAGTTGGAAGGCGGAGCTTGGCAGAAACGCTGGAACCGTTTCAAATTCGAGTGGGGGCAGTGGCTAGACGGCACCCTTTCACCCGATGCGAGCGTTTTGGCCCGCACCGTTTATTTGGATGTGGCATTTGATGCTTGGTGTGCTTTGCCCCTCTTGAACAAGGCCATAGGAGCTGGTTCGGGAAGGGTTAAGGCTGAAATGGAACAGGGTTTCATCCAATCATTTCCGCAATGGCCGCCCAAGGGCCGAAAGAGGCCCCACAATCAATACATGACCCTTGCTCTGGCGTTAGGCGCCATTGGATTGGGCCTTTTGCTCTGGGCCATGGCGTCGATGTGGGCACACGCGCCATGCCGGCCTGGGGTTTTGCTGTTGGCTTTAAGCTGCCTCACAGAAGACACCCTAGAGACCCAGGCAGGGGTGACCCTTGCGGTGGTGGCCCTTGTTTTTGGTACCCTCGTCAAGGGGAGGGAGTAGGTAAAGTAAACGCCAGAACGGCGGCCTTGACCTGATCTACAGAAATATCGAGGTGGCCTTGATCATCCATGGAGTCCGTTTCAATGACCGCGACTTGAGGTCCAATGGGGGCCCATCGGGCAGCCCAAGCAGGGGCACTTTTACCATAGAGTCCCACGCCCGGTATCCCCAGGGCTGTTGCAGTATGCAAAGGGCCTGTGCTTGAAGCCACGACAGCTTTTGAACGGGATTGTGCCGCCAACAATTGGTGGAGGCTGAAGCGCCCAAACCAGGACGATACGCCGTCAACGTCTGGAAAGTGGGGAGCAAAATCCCGCCCCTCTTGCGCCGTGCCCGTGAAGGCCACGTTCATGCCCGAATGCACCAGCTCGCGGGCAAGCGCGGCAAACCGCTCAGGGGCCCAATTCCCTGCGCTGCCGTGCGATCCGGGATGCAGCAATACAGGGGCATGGTCCGAGTTGCTGAGTGCCTGTTCCACTGCGTCATCTGCTGCAGGAGGCTCCAGCAAGGTGTCCTGAAACCTGCTGCTGGGGGCTTCAATTCCCAAAGGCATCAGCAGCCTCAATCCGTGCCAAGATTCATGTCCGCCAGAGTCCTTTCTTCCATCCCAGTTTGGGTGGGTCATGTGCCTCAAGGTGTGCCACCTGCGGCCCGTTCCCAGCCGCATGGGTATGCCTGCGCCCACACAAGCTGCGACGACAGCAGCATCGGGGTATGCCAATACAACGGCATCATAACCGGCGCGCTTGAGCAGCCCTGGGCCGTGGTCATGGGCACTTTTTGCTGCCTTGTCGGTCCATACCAGAACGTGGTCCACATCCTGCGATGCCCGGGCTACAGCTTCAGCATAGGGACGCACCAACAGGTCAATTTGAGCCTTCGGAAACCGATTGCGCAAAGCGCGCAGAATGGGCAGGCTGAGAACGAGGTCTCCCAAAGCGTCTGTCCGTGCCACCAGAATCTTGTGGGGCGTCGGTGCTTCTTGGCGGTGCAGCGCCCGCAGCCGGGCGTGTTTGCGCCAAGTGGCCCAAGCGCTGAGCCTGGCAATGGTCCACCCTGTGTGCCCATCGAGGAAGCCGCGCTTGATACAGAAAGTCTTGACCCATTGGGCCACAACCTTCAGCCCGACCAGGGCCAATGGCGTCGATTTTCCAGAAGCGAATTGGTCCTCGGCCCA
>JAKMCX010000052.1 GCA_022428285.1 Flavobacteriales bacterium | reverse complement strand
GGGCAATACTGGGCTCGAACCAGTGACCTCTCGCGTGTGAGGCGAACGCTCTGAACCAACTGAGCTAATTGCCCGGAAACGGGGCGCTAAGATAGGCAAGTCTATTACACTGCCACCGCGTTTGGGCGGTGATTCTGCCTGGATGACTGGCGTCATCAAGCGTTGTTATTTTTCCTTTAGTCTACAATTATACTTTATTTATCGAATAATGTGTATCTTTGCGCCATAGACAAACACGGGTTTCTCGGCACAGTGCTTGAGCTCCCTTAGACATTCTACTCTCAATCTCACACGTCATGACAATGAGCGACCTCCTTCTATTATTGGCCAACTTCATGCAGCCCGTGACCAAGGAAAATGTCATGTATGATCTCAACGGAGATGGCTTCATCTCGACGACAGATCTCATCCTTTTGCTCAGCCAACTGATCTGAGTCGGCCTTAAGTGCGCCCTGCAGGACTTGAACCCGCGACCCAGGGATTATGAGTCCCCTGCTCTAACCAACTGAGCTAAGAGCGCATGAACCGCCAATGGCGGCGGTGCAAAAATACGCATTGACCGCTGGTCAACAGTCAAACTGTGCCCAGCCAATCAAACTCCAACTCTCTGCGTTGCATATCGGCACGCACCACCTGAATTCTGACTTCCTGGCCCATTTGGATGAGCTGTCCGGTATGCAGTCCCACCAGGCATTGTCGATCGGGATCGATGGAAAACCGGTCTGTCGAAATGCCCTTGATGTCCACATAGCCTTCGCATTTGTTGCCCTCCAGCTCGATGTATACCGCTTTGGACGACAAACCATTCACTACACCCGTGAATTCCGCTCCCAACTGGGTTCCCATAAACTCCACTTGCTTGTACTTGATGCTCGCACGCTCCGCTTCTGCTGCGCGCTTCTCGCGCTCGCTGCTGTGGGCACAAGGGCCGTCCAAAGTGCCGGTATCAATGGAGCCGCCCCCATCCAAGTAATGCTGCAAACTGCGGTGCACCAGCATGTCTGGATAGCGCCGAATTGGAGATGTGAAGTGGGTGTAGTGTTCAAATGCCAGGCCGTAATGGCCGATGTTGTCAGTGCTGTATTCGGCTTTGGCCATGGAACGGATGGCCATTTGTTTGATGATGCGTTCCTCCGGTTTGCCATCGGCCATTTTGAGCAGCTGGCTGATGGCTTTGTGGGCGTTGCCAGGTTCAGTATCGGGCATCTTGTAGCCAAATTGAGCCACGAACATCTGGAGGGACTTGAGCTTGGTGGGGTCGGGTGAGTCGTGGACACGGTAGACTCCACCAGGTTGGCGGTTCCCTTTGCAACCCGCAATCCATTTGGCCACCCGCACATTGGCCAGCAGCATGTAGTCCTCGATGAGCCGGTTGGCATCCAACATCCGTTTGATGAGGACCTCGATGGGCCTTCCGTCTTCGTCGAGGCGAAAACGAACCTCCTCGGTATCGAAATCGATGGCCCCTGCCTTGTAGCGGCGGGCGCGCATCTTGAGGGCCAGTTCTTGAAGTTGCTTCACTTCATCTGCAAGGTCCCCTTGACCGGTTTCCAGCCTCTCTTGGGCTTCGGCATAGGTGAACCTGCGGTCCGAGTGGATCACTGTTCGACCGAACCACTCCTTGACCACCTCTCCATTCGCATCAAGTTCAAAAACAGCACTAAAGGCAAAACGGTCTTCGTTGGGCCTCAGTGAACACAGGTTGTTGGAGAGCACTTCCGGGAGCATGGGAATGGTCCTGTCTACGAGGTAAACACTCGTGGCGCGCTCTACAGCTTCTTCTTCGATGAGGCTTCCCGGGCGCACATAATGGCTGACGTCCGCAATGTGTACCCCCACTTCAAGGTTTCCGTTTTTGAGGGTCTGGACGCTCAGCGCATCGTCGAAATCCTTGGCATCTTCTGGGTCGATGGTAAAGGTGGTGACCTTTCGAAAGTCCTTTCGCCGGGCCACTTCCGAAGCGGGCAGCTCCTGCGGAATCGCAGCTGCTTCGGCCTCAACATCTTCGGGGAAATGGTACGGCAAACCGTACTCGAGCAAGATGGCGTGCATCTCGGCTTCGTGCACCCCAGGCGCTCCGAGGACCTCGACGACCTCGGCAATGGGAGGGTCGTCTGGAGACGCCCAATCGACCAATCGCACCGCTACTTTCACATCCTGAGGTGCGTCGTTCAAGAACCGCGCGGGCACCAAAAAATCCCGGTGCATGCGCTTGTCTGTGGGAATACCGAATGCGTAATCCTTGACGTGGTCCAGCATGACCACATACAAATCCCTCGCCCTCTTGATCACTTCTGAGACGTAGGGAACTTCCTTTCGGCCCCTGCGCATCCAACCCAATTCCACCGTGTCCCCCCAAAACGCGGTGCCGGTATTTCCCTTGGGCACCATGATGTCATCTGCCTGACCCGGAACACTCACAAACCCCTTTCCATAGGCCGTGATCTGTATGGTTCCTTGCACAGCGGCTTTGCGGTCACCGGTGGTCGGGGCTTGATCCCTGCGGCGGTTTCCGCGGCGGTTGTCTCGCTGGTCTTGGCCCTCGGGCAACATGAAGCGCCCTTTGCCGACCTCTTTGAGTTTGCCCTTGCCCGCTTCTTGCCGCATGAGGACATGGAGCATTTCCTGGATGTCTTTGTCAGAAACCCCCATGGTGCTCGCCACCTGCCGCGCGTTCATGGGCTGTCCTGGAAGGCCACGGAATACCGCCATGACGTCCTCCAAATACTTGCTGGCTCCGCTCAGCCGCTGTCCTCCGGCCAAAGCCGGTCCCATGTCTCCACCAGAAGGCCGCTTTTTACGGCCCTTTCCGGCAACGCCATGCTTGCGCTTGCCTCCTTTTTTTCCTCCTGCTTTCCGCGTGCCGGCCATCTCAGATGCTCGATTTACTGCAAGGTCGCACCTTGCCATTGCGATTCGACGGCCCAAAACAAAGGTTGTGACGCTTGCATTGCGAACTTCCCGCCCGAATGTCAGCCGACGCCTCCCCCTCTTCCATGAACAGTACGTCCCCACTCCACCGTTGGTTTCCAGAACGATGGCAAGACCATGAGTTGCTCGACTGCGGCGGTGGCGCTCGTTTGGAGCGGTTTGGCGAGCTGGTGCTCATTCGACCCGAGCCCCGTGCGATCTGGGACCCGGGCATGGACGAGGCGCAATGGCGGCGTTTGTCTGCCGCTGAATTCGTCCCCACCGGCCGCACCAAGGGCCAATGGGTGCCCCACCAGAGCGTTCCAGATACTTGGGAAATTCAATACCCCCTTGAAAATGGCAGCAGCCTGCATTTTTCTCTGGAAATGACGCGTTTCAAGCACGTTGGAATCTTTCCCGAACAGGGCGCCAATTGGGACTGGATTGCCCGCCGAATGGGTTCCGGTAAGCGCATGCTCAACTTGTTTGCCTACACGGGTGGAGCCTCCCTCGCCGGACGGGCAGCTGGCGCAGAAGTCACCCATGTTGACGCCATCAAACAGGTGGTCTCTTGGACCCGAACCAACCAGGAATTGAGCGGTTTGGACGGCATCCGTTGGTGTGTTGAAGATGCGCTCAAGTTTTCTGAGCGCGAAGGAAGGCGTGGCAACCAGTATGACCTGTTGATCATGGATCCGCCTTCTTGGGGCCTGGGGCCCAAAGGCGAAAAATGGAAACTGGAAGAGCAAGTCCTCCGCCTGGTTGAGGCGACGTCCAAGCTTGTTGCTCCAGGAGGGGCTGTGGTCATGAACACCTATTCTGGTGTCAGTCCCTCGGCCCTAGAAAACATGTGGCGCGCGGTGCTTCCAGACGGCAAAATGGAAGCCGGAGAGCTCTGTCTGCACAGTGGAACAGGGCAAGTCCTGCCCACCGGTTCTCTCCTGAGGCTAGAGCGCCCGTAAGGCTCCTTAACTTCGGGGCTCATGTTGCGCTACCCCCCCCTTTCCGCCGAGAACTATATCCGTAACCGCAAGGCTTTTGCCGATGCCCTTGCGCCCGGTGCCCTCGCCCTGTTTAGTTCAAACGACACCTATCCCACTGGCGCAGACGGCACCCTTCCGTTTCGACAGGATTCAAACATGCTCCACATGTGTGGAGTGGACCAAGAGGAAACGGTACTGCTCGTCTTTCCCCACGCCCACAATCCCGCGGACAGGGAAATCTTGTTTGTGACCGAGACTAGCGCAGAGATCGCCATTTGGGAAGGCGCGAAGCTGACCAAAGCAGAGGCCACCGCGCAAACTGGGGTCAAACAGGTTCAATGGTTGTCCCTGCTCGAGCGCACCATTCAACGGTTGGTCACCGAATGCAGCTGTTGCTACCTCCATCAAAACGAGCATACGCGGGCCAAAATCGCGGTGGAAACCCGCGAAGCCCGCTTCAACCAATGGTTTACTGAGACCTACCCCCATGTGCGCATAGAGCGCAGCGCGCCCATCCTGCACCGAGTGCGCAGCATCAAGTCAGAAGAAGAAATTGAGCGGATGCGCCACGCCTGCAACATCACCCGAGACGGATTCAACCGTGTGATGAAGTTTGTGAAGCCCGGCGTTACCGAATTCGAGGTCGAAGCCGAATACCTGCATGAGTTTATCCGCAAAGGGTCCCGTGGCTTTGCCTACACCCCCATTGTGGCCAGTGGCGCCAACGCCTGCGTGTTGCACTACATCGAGAACAGTGCTGCATGCAAGGCGGGAGACGTCCTCCTGATGGACGTGGGCGCGGAGTACGGAAACTACGCCAGCGATATGACCCGCTGTTTGCCGGTTTCAGGGCGCTTCACCGACCGACAACGCAAGGTGTATGACGCCGTGTTGAGCGTCATGCGCGACGCCATGAACCTGCTGCGCCCCGGGGTGAGCTTGCACGAATACCACAAGGAAGTGGGGGACCTCATGACCGCGCAACTTTTGGGGTTGGGGCTCATTGACCAACACGATGTAGACAAGCAAAATCCCGCCTGGCCTGCCTACAAGAAATACTTCATGCACGGCACCTCCCACTTTATCGGTTTGGACGTTCATGACGTGGGCCTTTGGCACGAGCCCATTCAGGCTGGGCACATTTTTACGGTTGAGCCCGGCATCTACATCCAAGAGGAAGGGCTGGGCATCCGGCTCGAAAACGACATTGTCATCCGCGACAACGGTTTCGACGATTTGATGGGCGATATCCCTGTCGATGCCGAGGCCATCGAGGACGCGATGAACAGCTGAAACATGGGCAAAGAGGCGGCAGAAAAAGTCATGTTGGGCCTAAAGCTTCCCACCGATCCGCGTTGGGTGGCCTTGGTGGAGTCCAACATCTCAGAAGTGTTGACGGACCACGCTTGGTGCGAGCAAAAGGCGGCGTCGAACGCCATCTCAACCATTGTGCGCTACCCAGAGCTGACAGACCTTGTGGAGGAGTTGACCCGGATTGCCATGGAGGAGATGGAGCACTTTGGGATGGTGGTCGAAAAAATCAAGGCGCGCGGTTGGACCCTAGGCCACGAGCGAAAGGACCCCTACATCCACGACCTCGCAGCCTTTATCAAAAAAGGCGGGAGCCGTGAAGAGCAGCTCGTTGACCGGTTGCTGCTGGCTGCCATGATCGAAGCCCGCAGTTGCGAGCGCTTCCGCATGCTGTCGGAACGCATTGAGGATCAAGACCTGCGCACGTTTTACCACGACCTCATGATCAGTGAGGCACAGCACTACACCACATTCATCGGTTTTGCCCGCCAATACGGAGGGCGCGTCGATGTCGATGCCCGCTGGACCGCCTTTCTCGCCCATGAGGCAGAGGTCATCCAGAATTATGGCCGCAGGGAGACCATGCACGGCTAAAGCCCTCAACCACAAAAGACCCCATCATGTCAAACGCACCCAAGCCCGTCGGCCTGTATCCCCTCACCCGCCGCGTGGGCGACCTGCTGTTCTTGAGCGGTGTAGGCCCCCGGATACCGGGAAGCGGCGCCCATGACGAAGGGGTTCCAGGCCTCAAGCAAGACCACAACGGCAACTTCACTTCATTTGACTTTGAGGCCCAGGCCAATGGGGTTTTGGCCAACGTTCGCGCCATCCTCGAGTCCGAAGGAGCGCGTTGGGAAGACCTGGTGGACATCACGGTATTCTTGACCGATATGCAGCGCGACTTTCAAACCTTCAACCGCATCTATCGTGCGCATTTCGAAGGGATGGATCCCGCACTGCGCCCTTGCAGAACCACCGTTGAAGTGGGTGCCTTGCCCACACCCATTGCCGTGGAACTGAAGTGCGTGGCTCATTGTCCCCGCTGACCGCTGTTTTCGGCACCATTTTTGACATTGTATGCCCATGCGTGCAGTGCTGACCTCTTTTTTGTTTGCCTTTTTGGTGCACACCGCCCTGGCTGAAGCGCATCCGGACTCCATTGCAACTGCAGCCAAAAGTTGGAGGCCTGAGCGCATCTCTGCCGATTCAGCCGCCACCCTGCCCCACCTCCCATTGCGCGAGGTCGCGTCTCTTTATCCCGTCCAAACCGAGGAGCTCGTCTATACGGTTCGCTATGGCTTCATCGCCGCTGGTGAAGCCCGTTTGAGCACCGAGCCCGGGCCGTCCTATGGTGGGCGTCCCACGATGCGGGTTGTGGGAACTGGGCGGAGCACTGGCGCTTTTGATTGGGTGTTCAAGGTTCGCGACCACTACGAATCGCATGTCGACACAGAGGGTTTGTTTCCCCACCGCTTCATCCGAAAAGTGAAAGAGGGCGGTTACAAAATGGACAGAGAAATCACCTTCGACCCGATACGCCGCATTGCATGTACCCAAGAAAAAGGCGAGGAACGGTTCCAGGTCTTGCCCGACTTCTGTCAAGACCTGGTTTCGGCGTTTCACTTTGCCCGGAACCTTCCACTGGACACTTTGGACATCGGTGATGTTTTGGAGATCCCAACTTTCGTAGACGGCAAAGTCCACAGGATTCGCGCCCGCAAGACCGGCGAGGAGCGCATCGAGGTGAAGGCAGGCAGTTTCAATTGTTGGCTGTTCAAGCCCTTGGTAAAGGAGGGCCGCATCTGGAAAGACGAAGACGATTTGACCGTTTATGTGAGCGCGGATCCGCGACGAATTCCAGTTTTGGTGAAGTCTGAATTGCTCGTTGGATCGGTTCGCTTGGAATTGATCGCACAAAATGTCACGCCAAGAGGCCCAGAACCGAAGTAAATTCGGACCATGCCCGAAGCCAACACCTTCGATCCGGCCGTTTTGGACCGGCTCGAGCAATTGAGGGACAAGTATGCCGCCATGGGTCAGGACCTCGTGTCCTACCTCGACGGCCTGCTTCATGCGGATTTCCCTACCTATTGGGACTACATCAACCTCGATACGTTGTTGAGTCTGCAACATCCCGTCACCCCGTTTCCCGACGAGGAAATCTTCATCATCTACCACCAGACTACAGAGCTTTATTTCAAGCTTTCCCTGCACGAGCTGCGCCAGTTGCACAGTTCACAGCAATTGTCCGGCGTTGAAATGTTGGAGCGCGTTCGGCGGGTAAACCGCTATTTCCAGGTGCTGGTAGACAGCTTTGACGTCATGGTTGACGGTTTAGACCGACAGCAATTCTTGAAATTCCGGATGTCATTGCTTCCCTCGAGTGGGTTTCAAAGTGTGCAGTACCGTCTGGTTGAATTGGCTTGTACCTCCATGGACAGCCTGGTCCACATTGAATTGAGGCCCAAACGATTGAGCCACAGCTTTGAGGACGTGGAGGCCATGTTCGACGAGCTCTATTGGCGGAGAGGCGCCACCGAATTGGCCACGGGCAAACCAACGCTGACCCTAAAGCAGTTTGAGGCCAAATACCGCAACAGCATCATTGCTTTTGCCGAAGAACGGTTCCACTCGAATGTTCGCCGCCAATGGCAGGACCTTCCAGAGTCGGAACAAACCCCTGAACTCAGGGAAGCACTCCGCTCTCTGGACGAGCTGGTCAATGTGCACTGGCCCCTGTCCCACTACCGAAGTGCGGTGCGACACTTGCAAAAAGACCCCGTTGACATTGCCGCCACTGGGGGAACGAATTGGCAGAAGTACTTGCCTCCGCGTTTTCAAAAGCTCATTTTCTTTCCCGAGCTCTGGAGCCCTCAAGAAACTGCCGATTGGGGCAAAAAATGGGTGATGCAGAACATGGGCCACAAGTGATGCCGCTCAAGCGTTAAAAGCCGGCAAAGGCAAAACTTTTTCTGTTGTCCTTCGTTCAAGGACTGCTGTACTTCAAGTTTGCAGCGCTCTTCACAATGCGGTATCTCTCTTTACACAACGTCCCGATCAACACCGCCCTCCTTTTGTGGATCGGTTTCATGGTGGCGGGTTGTGGTGGCGAGCAAGCAGATGCTGACAACAGTCCATTGCTGGCATTTGGCCGCTCAGCTGTAGAAGCCAAGCCCCCGCTGACGGCAGAAGAAAGCCTGGCTGAACAGTTCGCTTTGTACAGCGATTCTGTGACGTGGACCACCGAATACGGCGAAGTGCGTTCTGGACAAAGTCTGTCACACATTTTGTCCCCTTTCGGGGTCTCCAATGCAACGCTGCATCACATTGCTACGGAGCACCGGGACTTGTTTGATGTTCGGCGGATGCGCCAGGGAAGAGACTGGTGGTTGTTCCGTTCTGCAAAGGACTCCACCGCCCGTCAATTCGTCTATGGCATTGATGACCGTGAGTATGTGGTCTTTGGGCTAACGGGAGAAAAAACGGCACGAAGGGGACGGTATCCCTCAGAAACCCGACGCGGTTATGTTCAGGGTGAAGTCCGAGGCAGTTTGTACCAAAGTTTGGAAGACGCTGGACATACCACCACGCTCGCCTATGCCATGTCGGGGGTGTATGCCTGGACCATCGACTTCAGCCGGATCCAACCCGGCGACCAATTCCGCATCATCTATGAGCGCGACTGGGTCAATGAGAAACCCGCTGGCCTGCCTCGCATCGTCGCCTCTGAATTCCTTCACCGCGGAAGGAACTTTCCCGCTTTTGCCTTTGACCAAGGTGAGGGGCTGGACTATTTCGACGAAACTGGCGCCAGTCTGCGCAAGGCCTTTCTCAAAGCACCCGTGTCCTTCTCTAGAATCTCGAGCCGTTTCAACAAGCGGCGGTTTCACCCGGTTCTCAAAAAGGTCAAGGCCCACCTGGGTACAGACTATGCCGCCCCACGAGGGACGGAGATTGTAGCGGTAGGCGATGGCGTCGTCACCAAAGCCAGCTACACAAAGGGCAACGGCAAATACGTGAAGATTCGCCACAACGGCACCTACACCACACAGTACCTCCACATGAGCCGGCGAAATGTAAAAGAGGGACAGGCTGTCCGTCAAGGCGATGTGATTGGTTATGTGGGAAGCACCGGCCTGGCCACTGGCCCGCACGTCTGCTTTCGCTTCTGGAAGAATGGCAAACAAGTGGACCACCTCCGAGAGGACTTCCCGCCGTCAACCCCCATCAAAGCAGAAGCAGAAGCTTCCTTTGAGGAGGCTTGTCGCGTGCTGCTTGCCGAAATGGCACAACAAGAAACGGATGACGGCCCGCGGTTGGCCGCATTGGATCAGTGACCCGCCCTGGTCAAGGCGAGGCAGCCTTGAGCAAAGCAAGCCCCAACCCATCGGACAAAAGCTCACCGGAACGAGACCGTTCAGGATGCCATTGAACGCCCACCAAGAAAGGCGTCTTCAGCGTGTCTCTGTGTCGGATCCCTTCGGTCAGGCCTTTGGGGCCCTCGGCCCACGCTAAGTATTGATTGGAGAGGCGGTCTATGCCTTGGTGGTGGTGGCTCACAAAAGTGCCCGCCTCACCCTGGGAGAATTCAACCGGCCCTGACCACCACGGCTGCGTGATGCGCACCTCATGTAAGGTGTCCCGCGTCTGGCCTGAAAATCCACCCCTGTGGCCGTCATAACCGGCGTCAGGAAGGTGCGGGTGCAGGCTGCCTCCACCATGGACGTTCATGACCTGCAGTCCTCTACAAACGCCCAAGCAAGGCAACCCAAGCTCCATAACCCGATCCAACAAAAGGTGCTCGACGCGGTCCCGTTCAACATCGATTCGGCCACACCTGATGGTGTCTTCGGCCTGGCCATAGCGGGCGGGGTGGATGTCCTCCCCTCCCGTCAAAACAACGGCTGCGGCCCTCAAAACCTCTTGCTCAAACACAGCTGAATCTGCGCCATATGCCTGAACGAACCTCAATGGTCCCAAGCCCTCCGAGTGGGCCAGTCGGCCCAACCATGTTCGGTAATTCTGGCTGTTGTAGAATTTGGAAAGCACCACAGTCGTGCTGTCCGGAGCCCCTTTAAATTCTGTCGTTTCCGGATTTGAATGGTCATGCGATGCGCAACCGGTCCAGATGAGGACGGCGGCACAGAAACCCACCCATGCAAACCGAACCGCGGCGTTCATGAGCCTGTCCATGCTTCAACTTCCTCCAACTGCAAGGCCGGCAAATCGAGCTTGTTCTTTTTGCGGAAGCCGTTGAGTTTTTCGCGCAAAGCGGCGGGCTTAGACTCTTGTATGGATTGCGGGGTATCGAAGCCTGCCGCCGCAACATGGGGCGCCCATCCCGCAGGGATTCCCAGGGCTTCGAGGGCGCCGAGATCCGGTCCAGTGCGGAAGACTTCAGGCCTCATCTGTGGAAAGAACAGCACCTCTTGGATGGAGGTCTGGTCCGTCAACATCATCACCAGCCGGTCAATGCCAATGCCGACACCGCTGGTTGGGGGCATGCCGTATTCCAAGGCGCGCAGGAAGTCCTGGTCGATGAACATGGCTTCATCATCGCCCCGTTCCGACAGCGCCACTTGCTCCTCGAAGCGCTCGCGCTGGTCAATGGGGTCGTTGAGCTCAGAGTAGGCGTTGGCGATCTCCGTGCCATTGATGAAGAGCTCAAAACGCTCGGTGTAGCCCGGCTTGTCCCGGTGCACTTTGGTGAGCGGGGACATCTCGACGGGGTAATCCGTGATGAACGTGGGCTGCACATAGTGCTCCTCGCAACACTCGCCGAACATCTCGTCGATGAGTTTGCCTTTGCCCATGGTTTCGTCCACTTCGATGTCGAGGTTGGCGCATGCCTGACGCAATCCGACCTCGTCCTTTCCGTCGATGTCAACGCCTGTATGCTCCAGAATCGCATCGCGCATGGTCACCTTTCGGTACGGCGGTGTGAAGTCGATTTCCTTGCCGGCCAAGGTGGTCTTGGTGGTGCCGTGCACGGCCTCACACACGCGGCCCAGCAACCCTTCGATGGTCTCCATCATCCAGTGGTAGTCTTGGTAGGCGACGTACAGCTCCATGATGGTAAACTCCGGATTGTGCGTGCGGTCCATGCCCTCGTTCCGGAAATTCCGGGAGAACTCAAAGACCCCGTCGAACCCTCCTACAATGAGCCGCTTGAGGTACAGCTCATTGGCAATCCGCAAATACAGCGGAATGTCCAAGGCGTTGTGGTGGGTCATGAAAGGGCGCGCTGCTGCGCCGCCGGGGATCGCCTGGAGCACGGGCGTGTCCACTTCGAGCCAACCCTTTTCCATGAAGCTTTCCCGAATGGCCTGAATGACCTTGCTTCTGGCCTCGAAGGTCTTCTTTACGTGAGGGTTGACGAGGAGGTCAACGTAGCGCATGCGGTAGCGCAGTTCCGGATCCGTAAAGGCGTCGTGAACGTTGCCATCCTCATCGGTCTTGACAGAGGGAAGCGGACGAATGGACTTGCTCAATACGGTGAGCTCCTTGACCAAAACGCTGGGCTCTCCTGTTTTGGTGGTGAAGGTGGTGCCCTTGATTCCTACCACGTCGCCGCGGTCGAGCAACTTCTTGAATACGGTGTTGTAGAGGGTTTTGTCCTCGCCTGGACACAGCTCATCCCGGTTCAGGTAAATCTGCATGCGGCCGCTGGAATCTTGGAGCTCGGCAAACGAGGCTTTTCCCATGATGCGGCGGGAGAGAATGCGGCCTGCAAGGCAGACTTCGCGGTCATCGGCAAAGTCCGCAGCCAATGCTGCAGCATGGGTGTCCACGGGGTATGCCGCGGCAGGGTATGGGTCAATTCCCAATTGACGGAGCTGCTGGAGGCTCTCCAGTCTGATGCGTTCCTGTTCCGATCGGATCATGTTGGCTTGATTCACAGCGAAATTAGGTTGTCGCGGGACGTCATCCCGGAAGTAAATTAGCAGAGAACACCGGCACCATGCGCACACTCATCGAATCCTTCCCAGATCAGCTCTCTGCAGCGGCCACTTCTATGGCCGCCCAGCCGTTGACAAAGGACATACCAGACCACGACAACATCCTCGTTTTGGGCATGGGGGGGTCGGGCATTGGCGGCCGGTTTTTGGCCGGCTTGTTGGGTGACGCCGCCCGTGTGCCCATCGCTTCGGGGCACGACTACCGCATCCCTTCATGGGTCGGACCGAAGACCGTGGTGCTGGCCTGCAGCTACAGCGGAAATACTGAGGAGACGCTCACCGCACTGGACGCCGCCATCCAAAAGGGGGCGCACATTCGGGCGCTGACATCGGGTGGCCAACTCGCTGCACTGGCTGCGGAGCACGGCTGGCCTGTGCTGACTGTTCCAGGAGGACACCCGCCCCGTTCACAATTCGGTTGGGCCGTGACGGGTCTGTTGCACCACTTCGCCGCTCTTGGGCACACTCCAGTGGATGCCCCGCAGGTCTTGGAAGATGTGCAGGCCTCGGCAGAAGCCCTGCGCCGCCACCGCGGATCCATCGTGGAGTTGGCCGGCCAATGGGCCGATGTATTGAACACCAAAAACCCCATGCTCTATGGGGATGCCGCCTTGGAGCCCGTTCTAATTCGCTGGCGTCAACAGCTCAACGAAAACGCGAAGCGGCTTTGCAACCACCATGTTTTTCCGGAGATGAACCACAACGAATTGGTGGGCTGGGAAAGTGGAGACGACAGCATCGCTGCCCTCTTTCTGCACACCGAGGAAGACCATCCCCGCACCTCAGAAAGAATGCGCCTGTGCAAGGACATTTTTGCCAAGGCCGGTGCTGCGGTCGAGGAAACCCAGGCCATTGGCGCCACGCGATTGCAGCGCTGGATGCACCTCGTCCACCTCGGGGATTGGCTGTCTTTGCTCATGGCAGAAAAGACCGGTGTCGACCCCGTTGACATCCGACACATCGATTACCTCAAAGGGGAATTGGCCAAAATGGCATGAGGCCTCAAGTCCACGTTCAAGACCTGGGCCAGGCGGCCTACAAGCCCACATGGGACCTTCAGGAACGCCTGCTCAAAGAAGCGGTCGACCGCAAAATTGCGAGGCGCAGGGCCGGCTTGAGCGAGTCTAACAGGAACCCTTTGGACAACCCTTCGGACCACCCTTGGCCCGAACATCACCTGCTGTTTGTGGAGCACCCCCACGTTTTGACTTTGGGCAAGAGCGGTGATGCCAACCACGTTGTTGCGTCGCCAGAACGGTTGGAGGCCCTCGGTGTGGAATACCACGAAATCAACCGAGGTGGAGACATCACCTACCATGGTCCGGGTCAGCTGGTGGCCTACCCCATCCTCGACCTCGACCAGTTCCGAACCGACATCGGCTGGTACCTCAGGCAACTGGAAGAGGCCGTGATCCGCACCTGCGCAGACTGGGGGGTCCCTTCCGGTCGCGTTGATGGCCTGACTGGTGTGTGGATCGATCCTGAGGCCGGACAAGCCGCCCGCAAAATTTGCGCCATTGGCGTGAAGTGCAGCCGCTGGGTCACCATGCATGGGCTGGCGTTCAACCTCAACACAGACTTGGATTTTTTCAACCTGATCGTTCCATGCGGCATACAAGACCGTGGCGTGACCACCTTGGCGGCAGAAGCGAACCGAAAAGTTGCAAGAAGCGAAGCGCGCGATGCCCTTGAATCGCACCTTTTGGACGTAATTGGCGCAGATTCATTTGCCCCTAGACCATGAAACGTTTTTTATTCTGGCTGATATCTCTGGGTATCGCATTGTATGTGTTGAGCGTCATCACAGACAACGACCACGTTTGGACTGGCCTGAGGCAGTGCTACATGCGGGGATACAAGACCGCGCAGATCGACGACATGCGGTTCCAATCGTTGCGCAGCATTCCTGCCTCAGAGACGCCGCGCCCTTGGCCGTTGCACAGCAGATACGATCAAGTGACCCTGCCTGCTTCCATGGTGGACTCCACGCACCGCTGGAACACCACCGCGCTGACTGTCGTTCATCAGGACTCGCTGCTATTGGACTGGAAATCGGACCGCATTCCAGGAGCGGACACCATGCGTACGAACTCTTTCTCGATGGCCAAGAGTTTGACCGCGATGGCCATCGGAGTGGCCGAAAAAGAGGGTTTGCTTGACGTGAGCGAACCTGTCTCGCTCTATTTACCGCGCTATGCGGACGGCCCCGCATCGGGCTTGACGATTGAACAGGTGCTGCAAATGCGTTCGGGTATTCCTTTTGGAGAAAGCTATAAGAACCCTTTTGGCTTCATGTCCAAATGCACATACGGCGACAACATCCTCGACAGGCTTCGCGACTACACCGTGGAGGGCACGCCGGGCACGCCATGGAAATACCAAGGGGGCAATACGCTGTTGCTGCAAGAGGTCCTTTTGAAAGTCATCGATGTGCCCCTCGGGACGTGGTTCGCGGAGAAGATTTGGGGTCCCATTGGCGCGACTGCCGAAGCAAAATGGGCTGTGGACAACGCTGGCCATGAGCGCAACTACGCTTGCTTTTACTCCACAGGTGTCGAATTCGCCCGACTAGGACAGCTTTTTTTGGACTCCGGACAAGTGGACGGAAATGCGGTGCTGGAACGAGACTTTGTGCAGCGGATGACAGCCCCCATTGGGGCCCTTTCAGACGGCACCAACATCCAGCACTACGGCTATCAATTGTGGATGGGCACCCATGACGGAATGGCCTTCAAAAGCATGCAGGGGCTGCATGGCCAGTATGTGGTCTGGGTCCCTGAACTGGAATTGGTGGCGGTGCGTACCGGCTTTTTCAGACCAAAGGGTAAGCTGAGGGATATTGATGTGGATGTTTACCGCACCATTGACATGGCGAAAGCTGCGGCTAGACTGTAGATTACAGTTACAAACTAAATTCTATCGTCTGCGAATTTGCATTTTAACGGGTCGAATGCGTATATTTGGTTTTGTAGCGTTGCAAGAAACACTTGCTATGCGACAACCAAATCGTCCGCCAATGAATGCCCAGCTCGATGCCATCATCGTTGATGATGAAGCGCCCGCTCGTGAGGTACTGCACAGTCAGCTTGAACGCCACTGTCCGTTTATCCGAGTCATAGACCAAGCTCCCAATGCCCGCATCGGCTACGATGCCATTCGAAGTGGACGCCCTCACATTGTTTTTGTCGACATCCGAATGCCCTTCGAATCAGGACTTGATTTGGTGGACCGCTTCGACGACCGAGACTTCTATGTGGTCTTTTACACCACATACCAGGACTACGCCATTGACGCCATTCGCCGTCAAGCGTTTGATTACCTGCTCAAGCCCATCGACCCTGTAGACCTCCAAGCATGTGCTGAGCGAATTCGCGAGCATTATCGCATCAAAATGATTGAGAATGGTGACTTCCATCGCAAACTGGAAATCACGACATCTGGACAACGTCACTTCATCCGCCATTCTGAAATCCTGCACGTAGAAGCCAGCGGCAGCTATGCCTGCATCTACAAAACCGATGGGGGCCGCCTCATGGTTTCCAAGAACTTGAAGTATGTGGAAAGCCTGATCAACAACAGCAAGTTTGTGCGGGTACACAACAGCCAACTCGTGCACTTGAACAAAATCCGCCAGTGCAACTACCGGACGAATTCCATCACGTTGGTCAATGGCAAGGAAATCGCCTTGGCGGTCAGAAAGCGCGAAGATTTGCGCCGGCGCATGGCTGAGTTGCTTTCCAACGACAATGAGGAGGGTTTCAACGCCGCTGTCGCCTGAATCCAAGATTGACGGCAACAGACCAAAGTTGAAGCGTGGCGAGGCCTGTACCTTTGTGCCACCATGGCTTCTTCTCCAACTGACATTCGCACACTCGACATAGAGGGCCTCAAAGCCGCGGCTGTCGAACTCGGTCAGCCTGCCTTCCGGGGCAAGCAAATCGCAGAATGGCTCTGGACCAAAGGCGCTGTGCGGTTTGAGGACATGACCAATTTGCCGCAAGCATTTAGGACCTCGCTTGCCGCAGAATACCTGCTCGCCCCCATACGCGCCGAAGAAGAACAAGTCAGCAGAGACGGCACCGTCAAGTGCGCCTTCCCTATAGAAACCGGTAAAGTGGTCGAGGGGGTATTGATTCCTGCCAAGGAACGGATGACAGCGTGCATCAGCAGTCAAGTGGGGTGCAGCCTCTCTTGTGCGTTTTGTGCCACCGGCAAATTGAAGCTGATGCGCAACCTCACAGCCGGAGAAATTGTGGACCAGGTGCGCCACATCGCAGAGCTCGCAGAGCGCCACCACAATCACCGCCTGACCAACATTGTGTACATGGGCATGGGTGAGCCCCTCCTCAACTACCGCAACGTGTTGGAGTCCGTGGAGCGCATTACTGGCACTCCCGGATTGGGCATGAGCCCCAAGCGCATCACCGTTTCTACAGCGGGCATCTCCAAAATGATCCGCAAGCTTGGAGATGACCAAGTGCGCTTCAATCTGGCGCTGAGCCTTCATGCCGCTCAGGACGAGAAGCGGAATCAGATCATGGAGATCAACGAAACCAATGACCTCGCCTCATTGCGGGACGCCTTGGTGTATTTCCATGAAAAAACCGGGAGCCGCATCACGTTTGAATACATCCTGCTCGGGGGATTCAACGACGACATTGAAGACGCGCGGGACCTTGCCCGGTTCGCTTCTTGCGTGCCTTGTAAGGTGAACCTCATCGAATACAATCCCATCGATGGCGGCACCTTTCAAAAAGCGGATCCGGAGCGCACCGATGCGTTTTGTGCCTTCTTGGAAGAGAAATTCAACATGGTCGTCAATGTCCGGCGCTCGCGTGGCGAAGACATTGACGCCGCGTGCGGACAGTTGGCCAACAAGAACAAACTGGCTGCTGGCGCCTGAGCTTAGGCTGCCCCGAGGGTGGCCGTGCTTGCTGCAAAAGATGGCTTCAAAAAGCCGCGATCAGAATCAGTCCAGCTTGAGCACTGCCAGAAACGCCTCCTGTGGCACTTCTACCGAGCCCACCTGACGCATGCGCTTCTTTCCTTTCTTCTGCTTCTCAAGCAGTTTGCGCTTACGCGTGATGTCGCCACCATAACACTTGGCCGTGACGTCCTTTCGAACAGGCTTGATTGTTTCACGCGCAATGATCTTGGCCCCAATCGCCGCTTGGAGCGCGATCATGAACTGCTGCCGTGGGATGAGCTCTTTCAGCTTTGCACAAATCCGTTTGCCCAAGTCAAAAGCATTGGACTGGTGCACCAGTGCTGACAGTGCGTCCACCTGGTCTCCATTGATGAGGATGTCGAGCTTGACCAACTTGGACGGCTTGTATTCGTCCGGGAAATAGTCAAAGGAGGCGTAACCCCTGGATACGCTTTTCAGCTTGTCGTAGAAGTCAAATACAATCTCGCCGAGCGGCATAGAAAAGGTCAACTCCACACGGTCAGAAGTGAGGTAGACCTGGTTCCCGAGAACGCCGCGCTTTTCGATGCACAGGTTCATGATGGCCCCTACATACTCTGCCTTGGTGATGACCTGGGCCTTGATAAAAGGCTCCTCTACATGGGCCAACTTGCTTGGGTCGGGCAACTCCGACGGGTTGTTGATGAAAATCGGCTCGCCCTTCTTGGGGTGGCAGATGTAGCTCACGTTGGGCACCGTTGTGATGACCGTCATGTTGAACTCCCGCTCCAAACGCTCCTGCACAATTTCCATGTGGAGCATGCCCAAGAATCCGCAACGGAACCCGAAGCCAAGGGCAGCGGAACTCTCTGGCTCGAACACCAATGAAGCGTCATTCAACTGGAGCTTTTCCATGCTGTAACGCAACTCTTCGTAGTCCTCGGTGTCGACCGGATAAATGCCCGCAAAAACCATGGGCTTGACATCCTCAAATCCCTTAACCGCCTGATCACAGGGGTCGTTTGCTAGGGTCAGGGTGTCTCCAACCTTTACCTCTTTGGCGTTTTTGATGCCCGAAATGATGTACCCCACGTTGCCGGCCTTCACCGTCGTTTCGGGTTGCAATTCCATTCCGAGAACACCGATTTCGTCGGCGTTGTATTCCTTTCCTGTATTGAAGAACCGAACCCGTTCGCCCTTCTTGATCTCTCCGTTGAGTACCCGGTAGTAGGCGATAATGCCCCGGAAGGGGTTGAATACCGAATCAAACACCATGGCCTGAAAGGGGGCATTGGCGTCTCCTTTTGGCGCTGGTACCCGGTCTACGATGGCCTCCAAGATGTTTTCCACCCCAAGACCCGTCTTGCCACTGGCGGGCAGAACGTCTCCGGAATCGCAACCAATCAGGTCCACGATCTGGTCGATGACTTCTTCGGGGTTGGCACTCGGGAGGTCCATTTTATTGAGGACCGGAATGATTTCGAGGTCGTGCTCAATGGCCAGGTAGAGGTTGGAAATGGTCTGCGCCTCTATGCCTTGGGTCGCATCCACGATGAGCAACGCTCCCTCGCAGGCCGCAATCGAGCGGCTCACCTCGTAACTGAAGTCGACGTGTCCGGGCGTGTCAATGAGGTTGAGCACATAGTCCTCACCCCCCCTTGAATACCGCATCTGGATGGCGTGGCTCTTGATGGTGATGCCCCGCTCGCGCTCAATGTCCATGTCATCCAGCGTCTGCTCTTGTAGCTGTCTTTCGTCGACAGTTCCAGTCAGCTGCAGAAGACGGTCTGCCAAAGTGCTCTTCCCATGGTCGATGTGGGCGATGATGCAGAAGTTTCGGATGTTTTCCATGCTCATGGCTAAAGTACGACCGACACCCTGCTATTGGTGCGCAACCAACACCCTTCATTGGGTGTTTGGTAGTTGCCTCACGTACATCCCCGACATACAGTGTCGCAACAGGGTCAAATGGGCACAACGTGCGGTATATTGCACACCCGCGAGAACCAACACCATGAGAATTTTCACACTTCTCCTCTTCTTTCTATGTGCCGCCCCTGCCTCCTTCCAAGCGCAGGAGTCCTTGCCTGCCAATATATCCGAGCTGTATAGCAAATACGGCGGTTTCGAGTTCGCCGTTATGATGATGGATCGCGGTGAATGGGCCGATTACCGCGCTTGGGAGGGATACGATCAAGACGCTGTCATTGCGGTGATCAAGCGCCACCAAAACACGCCGGAATACCTCGCGAAGAAGGAATTGCGCAAACAACAGCGTACGATGCGCTCCGGTGAATGTGATTGTTGGACAGAGCCCACCGAGTCCTACACCGAGATTACTCCTGAGATGCAGCAGTTTACCGGTGGTGCCGGAATTGATGTGGACTATGCCCACGGCCCACTTTCTCTGCCCTTCACATTTAACCTGTTTGGCCAGGAATACAATGAGTTTTACATCAACTCAAAAGGCCTCATTTCTTTCACCGAGCCCGTCATTGACTGGACACCGGAAGAATTGCCCGACGCCAACTACAACATCATTTCAGGCTTCTGGGCAGATGCCGACTACCGCCTTTCTGGAGATATTTTTTACCGGATTACCCCTGACGCGGTCTACGTCAACTGGGTGGATGTGGGTTACTACAACAACCACGACGACCGGACCATCAGCTACCAAGTGGTGTTCTCAGCCGATGGCTCCATTGCCATTGGCGATGGAAACAATGTCCAATTGTGCTACGAAAGCATGGAGTGGGCCCATGGTGATGTTGGCGGACAGGGTGGTTGCTGCGGAAATGACCCCGCCACTGTTGGAGTCGACGTGCAAAACAACAGCGACAACTTCGTGCAGTTTGGCCGTTTCAACTTTCAAGACGACAGCTATAACGGGCCATACGGAGGAGAGGCTGACGATCAAGACGGTTGTTTTTGGTTGAACGGAAAAGACTTTTGCCTCAATGTTTCGGGCTCTGAACCGAACCAAGCCCCCATTCCTACCGAAACCCCCGGAAGTGGTTGCGCCGACACGCTCTATGTCTGCCTAAATGACACGCTCGACTTGAACATTGGCTTCCTCGCTCCGGAAGACAACCAGACGGTGAGCATCACATTGTCTGATGTACCAGCTGTCACCAACAACGGTACTTACACCGAAAACGGCATCACCTACCTCGACGCTTTCCTTGCTGGAACGCCAGAAAACGTCGGGCTCTATCAACTGGAGATCTCAGCCACAGATGACGGTTCGCCCGTGGGCACAACGACGCTGAACTATTGGGTTGAAGTCATCGACATTGAGCTTCCTTCTTTGGTTGTAGAAGGCGACTTCAACATCTGTTCCGGACAGGAGACCACGATCACTTGCAACGACGACTTCGACAGTTACAGCTGGACTTTGGGATGCACCGGTCCTGAATGCACTTATCCCTTTGGCGGAACGTTTACGGTCACCGCTGCCATCGACGAGGGGTGCGTGGCTGAACAGAGTTTCTTCATCAACCAGAGCCTGTACTTCTTGCCAGACGTGTGCATTGAGCCCAACCCGATTTGTGGCGATGACACCGCCATCGTCTCGGTGTGTGACGAAAACATGGACGAGTTCGTGGAGTACCAATGGGATGGCGATTGGAATGGTGCCGGAGGCGAAATCGTGGTGCCCGCTGCAGAGCTCGGTGATACCGCTATAGGCGTTACTCCTGGTTCTTACCGCATTCTCATTACCAACGACGCAGGCTGTCAAGGCCAGCGCGTGTTTAACGTCGAACAGGTCACCCAGGTGATTCCCGAGGTCACGATTCCTCCGGTATGCGACAGCTTGTACAGTGTGCAGTTTAGCGGTGGATACACCACCCCTGATGCTGGGCCGCTTCTCATCTACATGACTGCATCTGACCCCTCAGGTTGGGGAGGCGACAACTTCTTGGAAGTAACGGTGACCGACGCAAATGGAGACGAGACCGTCTACATCCTGACGAGTTTCGAGGTGTTCACCGCCCATACCGACATCGAGGTTTCGCTTGGAGATTTGGTCGAAATTGTGCTCGTTACTGGCGCCAATGCCCCTGTCGACGACTTCAGTTTCACGGTTTACAACTGCACCACCGGAAACCCAGAGCCCGTGAATGACCTGCCCGCCGAAGGCGGTTTGGTCTATTCAGCAACGGCCAATTGTGAAGTGGACCCCGTTGGAGGCACCTGGGGTGTTTCCGAAGGAACGGGCATCTTCTCTGAGCCCACCGAGTTCAACACGTTTTTCACGCCCACCAGCGGGTTCGGCGTCTACGAGATTTGCTTCACGGATGACAATTGTGGCTATGCCGCCTGCTATCCTATGGAAGTCAGCACCACGCCTTTGGCCAACCTCGTGGGGCCCAACGAAAACCTCCAAGCGGACGGCAGCTACCTTCTGTGCGATGGAGAAAGTGCAAACTTCCAAGTCGATACGCTCTACGAAGGAGCCGTTTACCCCCTCGAATGGCCACAGGCCGAGAGCTCACAAGGGTTCTTTGCAGAATATGAATTGAGCAGTGGAGGCACCTTTGACCTTTCGGTCGAAGTGAGCAACGCCTGTGGCACCCTTGAACTGCCCTTTACAATCGTGACATCCGACCAAGCGGACCCCGAGTTGGAGGACGTGATTGTGTGTGAAGAAGGCGTTGAGGTGGTGCTTGATCCAGGTTTGGACCCTGGAAGCGATCTGGACATAGAATGGACCCTGGACAATGCAAACTTGAACGAGGATGAGTTTGTCATCATCGCAAGTTCAGCGGGTGAGTACTGTGTAGAAGCAACCAACGAGTGCGGCACTGCAGAAGCTTGTGCTGAGGTTGAAATTTTTGTGCCGATCCCAAACCCACTGCCCAACTATAGCTTGAACTGCGAAGGCGGCAACACCGTGCTCATCGACCCCTTGACCGACAACGATTGGACCGTCACCTGGGAAGACGGCACTGTAGGCAACACCTACACTGCGACATTCAACCCCCACCACGACAATTGGTTGACGGCGACGTTCGAAGACCCCTTGGGCTGCGCGTCCTTCGAAGACAGCACCTTTGTCTGGATGGGATATCCTGTCGAAATCGGCAACGCCGAGCCGAACCAAACCGAGGACAACACCCCCATCTTCCTCTGTCCTGAAATTCCCAACACCTTCCAGATCAACAGCACCTTCGCCGTCGATTGGAACTGGTCACTGGAGTTCCAGTTTGGCGTTCCCAGCCCTTCCAACCTGAACTTCTTGCAACAGGACGAGGTCACGTTTACTTCGGCACAAATCCTCGACACAGCCTACTGGTACTCTCCATTGGTGCTCATTGGAACGGCACTGAATCCCTGCACACCCCAAGGGCTGAGCCATCAATGGGAAGTGCAAATCGATGCCTGTGAGGTCAAGATTCCCAACATCTTCACTCCTGGTACTGCGGAGGGCTCGATCGGTAAGAACGACACCTTTGAAATTGAAGGTCTCTTGAAGTATGACGGCAGCATTTTGATGGTCTATGACCGTTGGGGCAACCCCGTCTTCCAGAGCGACAATTATGACAATGAGTGGGATGCCAGAGAGACTTCTTCGGGCACGCACTACTATCTGCTGACCTTGCCCAACGGCAAGAACTTCAGCGGGTCGGTCATGATCCAACGTTAAAGCCGCCCCGTGGCCAAGACAAGGACCCGTTTTGTCTGCAGCGATTGCGGACATGCGACGGGCCAGTGGGTGGGTAAATGTCCCAGCTGCAAGGCTTGGAATACGGTGACGGAATTCAAGGAGTCCGCCAACCCCCGCATGGAACGTGCTGCCGTCGCCGCTGGTGCGATTGAAGCGCGCCCGTTGGTCGATTACACCGAACACAAAACCGACCGCGCTGGCACCGGTGAGCCCGAATTCGATCGGGTTCTGGGCGGAGGCTTGGTGCCGGGTGCACTCGTCCTTTTGGGAGGAGAACCGGGCATTGGAAAGTCCACATTGAGCCTCCAAACGGCCATGAAGGCGTCTGGAAAGGTGCTCTATGTCAGTGGCGAGGAAAGCCCTGAGCAAGTGCGGTTGAGGGCAGACCGCCTCGGTGTGCTCGGGCCAGAATTGCTCATCCTTCCGGAGACCTCTACGGAAGGCATTGTCAGAGCGGTCAAGGAACACAAGCCCGACCTGTTGTTTGTGGACTCCATTCAAACCTTGCACACTCCCCGCGTCGAGAGTGCCCCAGGCAGTGTCGCCCAAGTGCGCGAGTCCACGGCTGAACTCATACTGGCCGCAAAGCCCCTGCAGCTGCCGGTGGTCCTGATCGGTCACATTACCAAAGAAGGGGCCATCGCGGGCCCCAAAGTCTTGGAACATATGGTGGATGTCGTGCTCACCTTTGAGGGAGACCGGCACCACGCTTACCGCATCCTCCGTGCGGTCAAAAACCGCTTCGGCTCCACCCAAGAAATCGGTATTTTCGAGATGCGTGGCGATGGCCTCCACCCCGTCACCGACCCTTCTGGCGCCCTGGTCGGAAATTCGGATTCAAGGCTGAGTGGTACCGCCCTTGCGGTAGCCATAGAAGGGGCACGGCCGTTGATGGTGGAAATCCAAGCCTTGGTGAGCAGCGCTGTTTACGGCACACCACAGCGCTCCTCGACGGGCTATGAGCTCAAGCGCCTCAACATGCTGTTGGCTGTGCTCGAAAAAAGGTGTGGGTTCAAACTGGGGTCTTCCGATGTCTTTTTGAACCTCGCCGGTGGCATTCGACTGGGGGATCCGGGCATCGATTTGGCCGTTGTGGCCGCCATTTTGAGTTCGACGTTGGACCTGACCCTTGACCCCAAAACCGCGCTGTGCGGAGAAGTTGGTCTGACGGGAGAAGTCCGGCCCGTAGCCCGGGTGGAGCAGCGCATGATGGAAGCGGCCAAATTGGGCATGAAGCGCATTGTGGTCAGCGGTCTTGTCTCCAAAGGGCCAAAGCCCCCTCAAGGGCTAGAGCTCGTGCGGGTTAACCGCGTGGGAGAACTTCAGAAAGTGCTGTTTTAAGGGCAATCAGCCCTCCGCTCCACCAACCACAACCACGAACTCGCCTTTGGGCGGGTGGGCTTCAAAATGGGCCTGTAATTCGGCCACGGTTCCCCGCACAGTCTCCTCGAACTTCTTGGACAGCTCACGGCTGATGCTCAATGGACGTTCAGGCCCGCAGAATTCTGACAGCTCAGACAACAGCTTGGGGATGCGGTGGGGTGACTCGTACAACACCGTGGTCCGCAACTCCAGAGCCAGTGCTTTGAGCCGTGTTTGGCGGCCCTTTTTGTGCGGCAGGAAGCCTTCGTAGACAAAGCGGTCGCAGGGCAAGCCGCTCACGACCAATGCCGGAACAAAGGCCGTGGCACCCGGCAAGCATTGGACCTCGACGCCAGCAGCGATGCAAGCGCGCACCAGCAAAAAACCGGGGTCGCTGATGGCCGGTGTGCCGGCATCGCTGCACAAGCACGCGTTGACGCCGGCTGCGAGGTCCGAGACGATGTGGTCCAACACCTTGTGCTCGTTGTGGGCATGAAAGGCCCTTAGACGTGCCTCCAAGCCTTTTAAGCGAAGCAACGACCCCGTTGTGCGGGTGTCTTCTGCCAAGACGAATTCGGCCGCTTCTATGGCCTCTGCAGCACGCGGCGTGAAGTCTCCAAGGTTGCCAATGGGCGTGGGTACGACCGTCAGCATGTCAATGGTAACGGCGCTCGACCCGGTCGAGAAAGCGCATGACGACAGGATCTTCCTTGTCCCAATCCTTTGAGGCTGCGACTTGCTGGCCCAGCCAATGCAGGGCCAGGTCGAAGTTGCCCGCCTCTTCGAGTGCTTCGAGCACGCGGTTAAACTCTACTGCATCGTCTGCAAACAACATCTTGATGCACTCGTATTTCTCCACCAGGCTGAAGGCGGTGCGCAAGTCCGAAATGGGTTGACGCTCCATCTGCTCCGCCAATGAAGGAGACCCCTCTGATTCTAATGCGACACTGGCGTCCGATTGACTTGACTCCGAAGAAGCCTCTGCAACGGGGGGCAACTCAACCTCAGGCCTGTCAACCGCTGCTGCCATGGTCTCCGGTTCTGCTGCTTCAGTCCCTTCTTCTTCAGGTTCTGAAGCCTGAACCGGTGACTCTACTTCTTCTACCGGCTCGGATACAATGGGCTCAAAAACCAGGGGCGCTGGGGCTTCTGGCGCAGCCACTTCAGGGGTAGGGATAGGCTCGGGGACCGGGGCCGGTTCAGGAGCGGGGGCAGGCTCAGAAACAGGAACGGGTTTGGGAACAGGCACCGGTTCTGGTACCGGCGCATCAAACAACTCTGGTGTGCCCGCGTCCAATCGCGCTTTCTCGGCTTGCTCAACCTGTTCTCTGCTCACCTCCTCAATCGCATCGATCAACGAAGTCTGGTATGCCGCACCTATGCGGAAGGGGCGGACAGGTTGCCTATCTGCGGCACCGGGATCGACCCCACTTTCTGGCGCCTTTCTTCTGACCTCGTATGAAAATTCATGCGCCTTGAAGCGCAGCAAAATCAACCGGTCCGAAAGTTCTCTGGCATCCTCGACCAAGGGCGTGAGCTCCTCGGGTTCCAGCTCTCCAGCACGCAATTTGCGCAGTCCATCACTCAGGTCAGCGACCAGGTCTTCCAAATTCTTGAATCCCGCCATTGTCTTGGCTCATCGTTTGTATCGCTAAGCTATCGGGGCAATCGGTCGGCGGAACCCCAAGTTCGGCCCGTCATCAACGCGGCACCGTGAATCCGAGGACCACCTCGTGACCGCCGCCCAAAACCTGGGCCATCACGCCCGTTGCCCAGTTCCTGTTGTAGCTGAATGTCAGCTGGTCATTGACCTTGACGCCCGCTCCCAAATGGCCTGCGCCCGCAGACCGGTAGCCGGCCATGGCCCAGAACTCCTGGCTTTTGTCCACCCTAAGGGCAGCCGACCATTCCGCGGGAATTGGCCTCAGGTGCTGTGCCTGAAATATGGGGGTCCAGCCCCAATCTCCCCTTTCGAACCGATAGGACATCATGGCGCGCAGGTGAGACTCCAATCGGGAATCCCTTCCAGAGCCCTCAAATACGGGCAATGCTGCCCCCAAAACTTGGCTGGCCGACACCGCGAGCATGAACTTTCCGTCCGAAACCAGCAAGCCTGCCGACGCATCGGGCACTCCAACGGTTTGGTACGTGTCCCCCAAGACGGGGTCACCCGCCTCCTCCAGCTCGATTTGATTGCCGTCTACCGAATACTGCATCCAACCCAATCCCAGGCCAAAGGACAGGTTCCAGCGCTCCGTCCAACGGGACTTGTAAGCCAAACCCATGTGCACGCCCGTCATGCGCGTCGGCCCAGCTATGTCGCTCCATGCACGCGCGCCCCAACCCACAGCCGACGAGCCCGTGGGCGATGTCAATGCCAAAGACGTGGTGCGCGGCGCCGAGGGAATACCGGTCCAAGGACTGCGTTGCCACAGGCTCACGTGGATCAAGGTGTCTGCTCCTGCCGCCGCCGGATGTGCGTCAAACGCATGGTCGAGGGGCAAGGTGGTGATGGGCAATTGTTGGGCACCTAAGCCCACTGTGATGGCCAATAAAGCCGCCGCCAATGGCCACCTCATCCGTGCGATATGGTTGCTGTTTGCCTTCATCGCATGATGGTTATTGGGCCCGTCCACTCCGTTTGTAGCGCGGGCTCATCCACCCGAATGTGGTAGTAGTAAGTCCCGACAGGAACCACAATGCCATTCACCCTTCCGTCCCATGAACCGTCAGCGGCGCCTTGGGTGAAGAGGACGTCGCCCCAGCGGTTGAATACGGTGATTTCTGCAGACGGGTATTGTTCCAGTCCGTTCAAATTCCACAAGTCGTTTGTCCCATCATCGTTGGGCGTAAAGCCCGATGGAATGTCCAATTCTTGCAACACCTCAACCACAACCGTATCGGACCCAATGCAGCCCTCTTGTGAAGTGGCTTGCAA
>JAKMCX010000047.1 GCA_022428285.1 Flavobacteriales bacterium | reverse complement strand
GGGGCGAACATCGAGTTCATTCACGGCATTCAAATGCTGCCCTACACTCCGATCACCGAGGAATTGTTGCGGGCAGAGTGGATCGAAGAAGAATACCCCGTGGTGTCTTCTGTGCTCGGAAACCCAGCCTTGGGCGAAGGGTGGAAGGGGTTCATTTATATGGCGCACGCTGTAATTGACCCTGATGCGGCTTGGAGTGAAGCGGCGACGCTCAACGGTTATGACGACGGCAACACCAAGACCAATACGTTGTATTGGTTGGCGACGCGTCCAGGCATTGGAGATGGCGGCGGCGGCGGCGGTGGCGGCGGTGGAACGGTCTCCGGCTGCACCGATGAGGAGGCCATCAATTACCTCGCGAGCGCGACCATAGACGACGGTTCTTGCATTTTCCCTGTGACCTTATCGGTGGACATGAACGACCCATCTTCTCCCGATGGTCCCATCTTCTTGGCGGGCACGTTCAATGGTTGGAATGCAACGTCTGACCCCATGTCTGATTCTGATGGGGACGGCATTTGGACCATCACCATGTTTTGGCCAGCGGGGCTGCAGGAATACAAATTCACGACGTTTGATTGGGCGGTTTCAGAGCAGTTTACCAGCGACCAACCTTGCACCCTGACCACGGGTGAATTCGTCAACAGGGTGTTGACTGTCGATGGCGCCACCGTGCTGCCAGCAGTGTGCTGGGAGAGTTGTGAAGTGTGTTCGGGAGGTTGCCCAGCAGACCTCGACAACGATGACATTTGCGACAATGTGGACCCCTGTGTGGGGGTACTGGACGCTTGCGGTGTATGCAATGGTCCGGGGGCGATTTATGATTGTGGATGTGCGGATGTGCCGGCAGGCGATTGTGACTGTAACGGTAATGAGCTGGATGTCCTGGGCGTTTGCGGCGGTGGATGCACCATGGATATGGATTCGGATGGCATTTGTGATGATGTGGACCCCTGTGTCGGCCTCTACGATGCCGTCGGCACCTGCAACGGCGATTGTCAGAGCGATACGAATGAAAACGGCATATGTGACGTGGACGATGTGGCCGGCTGCACCTACGCAGGGGCATTGAATTATGCCTCTGGTGCGACCATGGACAACGGAAGTTGCCAGTTTGATTTGTCTTCGAGTTGCCCGGCCGATGTGAACCAAGACGGTCTGATTGGCGTGGCAGATATTTTGCTCGTCTTGTCCGAGTTTGGACAGTCTTGTGATTGAGCATTACAGAAAAAGACCCCACGAAAAAGCCCGGCCTAAGCCGGGCTTTTTGTTGGAGGTCTGGAGCGGATTCGAACCGCTGTAGCAGCTTTTGCAGAGCTGAGCCTAGCCACTCGGCCACCAGACCAGTTTTCCCCACCGTTGCGGGGAAGCAAATATACGGAAGGTGTACCGCAGGGTTTCATTCAGTCTAATTTTCGTGCTGTGGAAAGGAGGAAAGCAAGGGGCATAGCATGGCGTGCTGTACCAGCCAATGTGTTGACGCTCACAAATTTGGGGGTTGGGTCTTTGGTGTGTTGGTGGGCTGCATCAGAGTTTGATTTAGGTTGGTCTCCTGCCGAATGGTTGGCCTCTTTGGGGCTCTTGGAGGCATGGATGGGCTTTACAGGGGCCGAGGAAAGACGCATTGCGGGCTTGCAGTGGATGCTGGTGGTCTGGATGTTTGGGCAACTGTGTGACTTGCTCGATGGAGCTGTGGCCCGATGGATGGGCGCTCAGAATGGACAGGGTGCGATGCTGGATTCCATGGCGGATTTGATTTCTGCAGGCCTGGCACCTGCTTTTGTCGGAATGGCGCTGATGATGGAATGGCGGGCGATGGGGGTGCTCCCTTCAAGTTTGGGCTGGCTCACATTGTTGCCATTGTCTGTAGCGATGGCAGCGGCGTGGAGGTTGGCCCGGTTTTCGTTGCAGTCGGTGACGGTGGAGCCTGAGGACGAACAGCATCACGGTGGCTTCGAGGGCATTCCCGCGCCGTTTGCTGCACTGTTTTGGGGTGGGCTGTTGTTGATCTGGTCTCAATCTACAGGAACGGAAGGCAGCTGGTTGTGGCTGTTGGGTCTCGCTGGGGCCACTCTGTTGCCATGGGGCATGGTGTCCAGTTGGCCGCAGGTTGGCTTCAAACATTGGGGGACAGACAAGAGGTGGGACGTGATGAGATTGGGATGGTTGTTGATGGTCCTTTTGGTTTGTCTGTTTTTCAGGCCAGCCGGTGTCGCAGTTGCCTTAATTTCGTACCCGTTGTTTGGGGTGGTTCGTCATCTGCTCCTTCCAAAGAAATCGCACTGAATATGGACTTCCACGCGGCCATTGACATCCTTCCCCTTCCTGGACTCCTTGACCCCCAGGGCAAGGCGGTGACCAACAACCTGCCCAACATTGGCTTGGGACAGCTCACCAATGTTCGGATTGGCAAGCACATCACCTTGGACATCGAAGCTGGAAGCCGCGAAGAGGCCGAAAAGCTGGTGGCCGAAGCGTGCGAAAAACTCCTCTCGAACCCCATCATGGAGCGGTTTGAGTTTCGGGTGTTCTCCGCCGAGGAGGCTGCCCTTTAAGAATTAGAAGTGTCGGGCCATCGGGCTATGGGCTAATATTGGGGTCCATTACACGATTCTCATGCTCCGACTTCAGACCTGTGACCGCTTGGCGGGTGCCTTTGTGGTGCTTCTTGCCATGGCCTCTTTAACTGCCTGTCAATCCCCTTCAGACATGTCCCAAAACGATGATGTGGCCGCTCCTGTGGCCAAGAAAGTCCCGTTTGAAATGACCGACCACGGAGATACCCGTGTCGACAACTACTTCTGGATGCGCTTGAGCGACGACCAGAAAAAAGCGGAATCAGCCGATGCGCAGACGCAGGACGTGATTGACTACCTCGAGGAGGAAAACAAGTTCATCGACGTCAAACTGGCCCACACCAAGCCCCTTCAAGAGAAGCTGTTCGATGAAATCGTGGGCCGCATCAAGAAGGACGACCGCAGCGTTCCGGTGAAGGACCGCGGTTATTGGTACTACACCCGCTACGAAGAAGGCAAAGAGTATTCCATCAACTGCCGCAAGCCCGCTGGTGAGGAGACCAAGTACGAGGAGTGCACCGGTGAGGAGGAAGTCATGTTGGACCAGAATGAACTGGCCGAAGGACACGACTACTTCGCCGTGGGCGGAATGGGCGTCAGCGACGACAACCGCATTTTGGCGTTTGGTGTGGACACGGTGAGCCGCCGTCAGTACAACGTTCACTTCAAGGACCTGCAAACCGGTGAGATGTTGCCAGACATGATCCCGGTCACCACCGGTGGCGCCACCTGGGCAGCAGACAACAAAACGGTGTTCTACACACGCAAGGACGAACAGACCTTGCGCAGCAACCAAGTGTACCGCCACGTTTTGGGCACGCCTGTGGAGGACGATGTCTTGGTGTTTGAAGAAGAAGACGAGACGTTTGCCTGTGGTGTGTACCGCACCAAGAGCGACGCCTACTTGGTGATCTATACCTCCCAAACGCTGTCTCAGGAGTACCGCGTTTTGCGGGCCGATGACCCCATGGGGGAGTGGAAAGTGATCCAGCCGCGCGAGCGTGATTTGGAATACGGCATCAGCCATTACGGTGACGACTTTTACATCGTGACCAACTTGGAGGCCAAGAACTTCCGGTTGATGAAGACGTCGGTTGACGCCACGTCAAAGGAGAACTGGGAAGAGGTCATTCCTCACCGGGCCGATGTTTTGCTCGAAGGCATTGACATCTTCAAGGACCACTTGGTGGTGGAAGAACGCAAGGAGGGATTGAACCAGATCCGAATCAAGCGTTGGGACGGCACCATGGACGAGTACCTGGAGTTCAACGATCCTGCATACACGGCGAGCACGCGCTCCAACCCGGACTTCAACACGGAGATCCTGAGGTTTGGTTACAGCTCCATGACCACCCCGAGCAGCACCTTCGACCACAACATGCGGACCGGAGAGCGCACCTTGCTCAAGCAGCAGGAGGTCATCGACGACAACTTCTCGTCGGACAACTACACATCTGAGCGCCTCATGGTCGAGGTGCGGGATGGCGTCAAGGTGCCTGTGAGCATGGTCTACAAGAAGGGGGTGGAGCGCAATGGGGAAAACCCATTCTTGCTTTACGCATACGGCAGCTACGGCGCCAGCATGGACCCTTACTTCTCCAGCGTCCGCCTGTCCCTTCTCGACCGAGGCTTTGTCTACGCCATCGCGCACATCCGCGGTGGCCAGGAGATGGGCCGCATGTGGTATGAGGATGGCAAGCTGCTCAAAAAGCAGAACACCTTCAACGACTTTGAAGACGTGGGCCGTGCGATGGTGGAGATGAAGTACACTTCGCCAGACCACCTCTATGCGATGGGAGGGTCTGCCGGTGGCCTGTTGATGGGTGCTGTGATGAACCAGGCGCCAGACCTTTTCAATGGCGTTGTGGCGGCTGTGCCATTCGTGGACGTGATCAACACCATGCTCGACGAGACCATTCCACTGACCACGTTTGAGTTCGACGAGTGGGGCAACCCCAAAGACAGCGTCTACTACGCTTACATGAAGTCGTACAGCCCGTACGACCAAGTGAAGGCGCAGGACTACCCCAACACCTTGGTCACGACCGGATATTGGGACAGCCAAGTGCAGTATTGGGAGCCTGCCAAGTGGGTGGCCAAGTTGCGCGAGCTCAAGACCGACGACAACACCTTGTTGTTCCTCACCAACATGGATGCGGGACACGGTGGCCAATCGGGCCGCTTCCGCCGCTACAAGGAGACGGCCTTGGAGTACGCCTT
>JAKMCX010000041.1 GCA_022428285.1 Flavobacteriales bacterium | reverse complement strand
CCCCCCTTGCCCGAACGGCAACACAACTTGACGTAGTCGACGAAATTCTCGCTTGCCATTTCAGAAAGAACCTTAGGAAAGGCCCTCGATGGCAGCGGAAAGGCGTCCGAAAATCTCCTCCATGCTTCCAACTCCTTGCACCCCCTTGTACTTGCCTTGGGATTGGTAGTGCTTCGCAACAGGAGCCGTTTCCTCATTGTATACGTCGATGCGCTTTTGGATCACTTTCGGATCGGCATCGTCCGCGCGCCCGCTGGTTTCCGCCCTTTTGGCCAGGCGCGTCCGAAGTTCTTCTTCGGGCACTTCCAAAGCGAGCATTCCCAAAATGGACTGACCCTTCCCTTCCAAGAACTGGTCCAGGGCTTCAGCCTGGGCTGTTGTGCGGGGAAAGCCGTCAAAAATGAAGCCTATGGCACCCTGGTGCGCGTTCGCGGAGTCCTCCAACATTCGGATGGTCACCTCATCGGGAACCAACTGCCCCTTCTCCATGTAGGTCTTGGCCAGTCGCCCCAGCTCGGTGTCCCCTTTGATGTTGGACCTAAAAATGTCCCCTGTCGAGAGATGAACAAAGCCAAAATGGTCGACGAGAAATGCACTCTGGGTTCCTTTTCCCGCGCCCGGAGGGCCAAATAGGACAATATTCTGCATGGGCCGCAAAGATAGCGCTGCCCCACTTCGCAAAGGCACCAACTGACTTGGAAGCCACACAAGCCCGAACAGCAGATTTGAGCCCAACGCATGCGCCAAATAGAATGTCCACGAAACGACTATAAACTACGTCCGACAAAACGTAATTTTTCATCGATAGAAATAATTATATGGTTATTTCAGGCGTGTAAACTTTGTTTTCGGCATATATAAATAGACTAAACCGTTCAATTTTTGGGCTCAATGCGCTTGACCCTATCTACAATGTCCTCACTTCGCCACCTTATAATGCTCGTATTGCTGTCTGTTTCTGCCCCAATTTGGAGCCAGGATTTGGACACCTTTCTTTCGAATGAGCCTTCCGAGTTAACCCCTGCTCAGCTAGAAATGCTGACAGATTTCTCGATCGAAATCGACACTGTTCAAGAAAACATCGGCAATCTGCTCGATGCCGACTTGACAGGCTACAATACGTATAGGGTGTTCTTGACCACCAGCACTCCAGACGACAAAGTCTCGAGCATTTATGGAAACTTGAACGAACCGATGGCCATCGCCACTACCGGAGATTTCTTCCAATCCTCGCCACTCGGAAGCGCAACACCAGCCGGCATTGTACCTGCCCTGTGGTCCTCTTATCCTTCCAATCAATTTGACAGTTTTGTCACCATTGGAATCGATGAGCCGGCTTTAAACTCCATGGGACAATCTGACATTACCCTCCTCGAGTCTGGGAGTGAATCTTGGGTCAACAGTTTCGAGCCAGAGGACGAAAACTTAAATGGCACAAGCTTCGAAATCAACGACCTCACCGGGGGTGGATGGTTCACCCTTCCAAGCGCAACCAACGGAATCGGAGGTGACGATCAACGTGTACTCATCGCTCAGTTCACATCAAACGGAGAACTTTCTGGCAACATCAACGCCCAGATTTTCCTCGAAGGGGACAACATCAATGGCACCGTCTATTTGCCGTTTGCGCTGCCGCTTGGAGGTTGCACCGACAGCTTGGCATGCAACTATAACGCGGAAGCCGATGCCGACAATGGCTCTTGTCTTTTCGCAGATGATCCTTGCGAGTCTTGTGAAAATGGGCTTGTAGTGCCCAACGACAGCGACAGTGATGGCATCTGTGACGATGTTGACACTTGCGAAGGTGACCTCGATGCTTGCGACGTCTGTAATGGACCTGGCGACATCTACGAATGCGGCTGTAGCGACATCCCAGAGGGAGACTGCGACTGCGACGGAAACCAAGACGACGCCCTAGGAGTATGCGGCGGAACCTGCGCTGCTGATGCCGACAATGACGGCATCTGCGACGACGTCGACGACTGTGTCGGTGACCTCGATGCTTGCGACGTCTGTAACGGACCTGGCGACATCTACGAATGCGGCTGCAGCGACATCCCAGAGGGAGATTGCGACTGTGACGGAAACCAAGACGACGCCCTAGGAGTATGCGGCGGAACCTGCGCTGCTGATGCCGACAATGACGGCATCTGTGACGATGCAGAAACCGATGGCTGCACAAATTCAACCGCCTGCAACTTCAACCCTGAAGCCACAAACGAGGACAATTCATGTGAATTTGAAACGTGCGCAGGTTGCACCTCAGCCAGCGCTTGCAATTATGACCCTTCATCCACCATTGACGATGGATCTTGTGCATCACTCGATGCCTGCGGCGAGTGTGGTGGAGATGGCATCCCTTCAGGCGATTGCGATTGCGATGGCAACCAAGAAGATGTTCTGGGCATTTGCGGTGGAGACTGCAGCGCCGATGACGATGCTGATGGCATTTGCGACGATGTAGACGATTGTGTTGGAGAAACCGACGAATGCGGCGTGTGCGGCGGATCTGGGCCTCTGCCTGGGCTCGACTGCGATGGCAATCCACAGGGTGACTTCTGTGATCCGTCATGCTTGGCATTGGATGTCCCACTCGAAGACCAGGTGCTGGATTGCCAAGAAGATTTGGACCAAGTCAGCTGCCAGTCAGACCTCACAGCTACCAACCATTGCACAGGAGATGCAGTAGGCGTGACCTGTGGTGTCGCCGCTCGCAGACTCACAGAAAATGTGTGCACCGCAACCACCGCTTTGGGCATTGGAGAAGACGGTGCAATTGTCCTCTTTGGAGTCGAGAACTTCGGACTGTCTTCCTCTTACTTCGTTCCCACAGGAGCAGGATTGACTTTTACTGAGTATCCCAACAGCAATACCGCTGTTCTGGAAGGTGAAGTGTCCGGAACAGAAGATTCAGACGAGATCTGGGAAGTGTACATCACTTACGAGAACGCCACGTCGGGATCCGATTGGGGTGGTGGATTCAAAACCGCCATGGATTGCACCCCAACCACAGACATCACAGATGCCTGGACCGTTTACACCATGAAAAATGACCAGAGCTTCCTTACCGGTGCTGGTGATTTGGAAGGAAGCTTGCTCTTCTTGAACCACGCGCCCAACAATGAGTACTTCGGTTTCCAAGTGGGAGAAATGGCCAATGACCGCAACTGTGGATACGGTGCGGGCGGCTGGTTCGCATGGGAAGGCAGCATCCAAGGCCTTCCTGCGTCGGGAGCCAACGGTGACGTTTTGGTCAACCTCGACTGCAACGTCAACACCGAGCCTTTGTGCGACGATGAGGTCGTGTTGACCTACTCTTTGATTGATACGGCTTGTGCCACCACTCAGCATATCGAGCAGGTCTTCACATTCATCGACACCATCGCTCCCACCTTTGACAACGCACCCGGCGACCTGACCATAGAGTGCAGCGAGACACTTCCTTCTGTGACAGGCATTACTGCCAGTGACAATTGCACCGTTGCAGGGTCACCAACAGTCACCTTCAATGGTGAGGTTCAGACCGCCTTCTCTGGGCAAGGCTGCCGCACCATTGAACGGAGTTGGATTGCAGAAGACGCCTGTGAAAACACCACAACCCACACCCAAACCATCACCATCATCGATACTGCACCTCCCCTCATTTCAGGTGGAGCCAATGCTTTGGTAGAATGCGATGGTGCGGGCAACCTCGAGGAACAGTCACTTTGGCTGGCCAGTCACGGTGGCGCCGAGGCGACAGACCTCTGCGGAACAGTCAGTTGGACTTATGCGATGAGCGGCATGAGCGGCGGCTGCGGCGAAACGGGCACCATCACCTACACGTTCACAGCAACCGACGAATGCAGCAATTCAAGCAGCATCAATTTGGACTTCGTTATTGAAGACACCACGGCCCCTGAGTTCAGCGGACCACAGGACTTTGACATCGCCTGCAGCGATTACGATCCAGAGACCATCTATGACATCAGTGCTGCCGAGATTTGTGGAGACGTGACTTTGACCATTGATTCTGTTCAAATTGTAACAGGAACGTGTCCCCGCGTCGCCTACCGCACTTACCGTGCGGAAGACGAATGTGGCAACGTCGCTTTCTATGAGCAGGCCGTCAACCTCATCGACACCATCGCTCCGGTGGTCACCCTCACAGAATGCCCCAATGACATTCAACTCGAAGTAGATGAGCAATGTGCGGTGGATACCACGACCGCAACTTTGGGCATGCCTACCGCATCCGTAGAGGATGCCTGTGACGACGCGCCCACACTCAGCTTCACCCATTCCGATTCGGTCTCCTCCACCTGCACTGGAGCCATGACCATTGTCCGGACTTGGACGGCCATTGGAACAGACGAATGCGAAAACACGGCCACAGCCACGTGCACACAAACCATCACAGTGCTGGATTTGATTGCACCTGAGCTCAGCATCACATGCCCTGCAGACACGGTTGTGTTTGCCGATGCCGCATGCGCTGCTGCCACCGGAACGGATGTATTGGGCTTGCCACAGATTGACGCTGCCGACGCTTGCGGTGGAAGCGTAGAGCTCAACACGAGCCATGTTGATTCCGACACCGCGTCCGCTTGTCTCGGATCCTTCTCTTTCTTGAGGACCTTCACGGTTACAGCAACTGACGAATGTGGCAACACAGCGACAGCTTCTTGCACCCAGGACATCAGTGTGGAAGACAATACGGCACCTGCCATCACCGTCTTGGACACCATTCAAATCGCTTGTGACGCCTA
>JAKMCX010000006.1 GCA_022428285.1 Flavobacteriales bacterium | reverse complement strand
ATGAATGGGCTGGGTGGGAATGGGGTGGACCTGTCTGCGTTGCTGGGGCAACGCAAGTAGGTGTCTAAAAAACATGGTGCACTGTAGTAAACGGTGTAGCAAAACAGTGTAGCAATGCCTGTAGTCCACCTGCCCACCCTTCTCAGTCTGGTGTTCTCCGCGGAGCAGGGTCTGCAAAGCTCCCATGACGTTCGGTGCAAGGACGTGGCCATCTTTCTGGTGGTGGTCACCTGCATGACGCAGCTGTTGTGCATGCTGCGCCTGAATAAGTTGGCTTGGCTTCTCATTTTGCCCTACATTCTGTGGCACATGGGCGTTCCCATCCGTATGATACTGGAACACCTGGCATAATTTTTTTTACGAGTGTCTAATAAAAAAGAGAGTATGTACAACAACGAAGTTCTTTATACACTGGCGGTTTTGCTGATTGTGATCAGCATTGCATGCATGTTTGGCAACCGACATGGCGTGGGCCTGCTGTTTGCCACGATGGCCATCATTCTCCTGGTGTTCATGGCGGCTCAGCCGTTGTGCGACGACACGTCCACCACTACGCCCACCACTCCAGCCGCTGCGGCCCCCACCGCAAGCCCCGCGAGCACTCCAGCAGGCGTGTCGTCCCCGTCCGCGTCGGAGCTGCAAAAGAAGGCGACGCGCACTCATTTGGGGTTGGAGTACGTGTCGGTGAGTGACGACACCACCCGTGAGCAGATCAAGCTTAACGGCCTGTACGGCATCAAGGGCGACTTCCGGGACGACACCGCCAACCGGAAGACCACCATGGATGAGGGCTTTGTGGAGCCCCTGCAGGCGCGCATGGAGTTTGCCAAGTTCCTCACGTACGACGCGTCCCACAAGAAGGACCAGTTCCTGGTGCAGAAGAAGGACACGGTGAACCAGCCCCACTCCCAGCACCATGCACCCCTGTTCCGCTAGGCTTCTTCCGCTAGGCTTGTCCCCCGTTAGACCTTCTCTTCGCCCTCTTCGGACGACGACGAGAAGGAGATCTCCAGGTTGATGTCTTCCGAGCTGAGCACGTCCAGCGCGCTCTGGCGCATGCGGAACTGGGGGCAGATCTTGTTCAGGTGGTCCAGCTCCGAGTACAGGCTGGACAGCACGGCGTCCACGTGGGTGCGGTGCTTGTACTTCACCGACAGCTCCTTCTCGATGGACATGCACACGGTTGCGTAGCAGGAGGACGCCTGGCTGTGCCTCTCCGACAGGGAGCCGTAGTTCAGCTTCTGGTGGATGGCCGACAGGATGGCCGAGAAGATGACCACCGACGCCTGCGCCACTTGGGTCATCGTGTTGGGCGCGGTGTTCACGGTGGCGAACATGCTGGTGCCCACCACGGTGGAGATGATGATTTTGGGGATGCCGATGTAGTTGTCCCACCTGCGGTAGTAGTCGGACGCGTAGTAGTGCAGCTTCTGGTAGCGCTTGGACTCCTTGTGCCAGTGCTTCAACAGGCGGTCGTGATGGTGGGTCCACATGTTGGTGGAGTGAGCGGACAACTCCGGGTCCATCACAACACCTTGTGCTGCCAAAACTTGCATGCGGTAGCTTTACTACATGACTGCATTTTTTTCCACGATGGACACGTTCAACTGCAGGGCAAAACCCAACCAGGCCAGGTAGGGGCCCAGCAGTGCGGTGGACACCCAGTCCAAGTTGCTGAGCACCGCCCCCAGAGACATCACCACGGCCAGCAGGCCCAGCAGGATGTAGAGGGACGCCATGAGGTCGCGCTCACACCCGAATGCCACCACATAGGAGTAGTTCAGCACCAGTTGCGCCAGGAACAGGCCCATCGCCAGTTTGAGCACCTTGGAGTTCTGGCCCATCTTCATCTGTTTGTTGGTCCACAGGCGGTACAGAATGATCCCCAGCATGAGGTACAGAATGGTCCACACCACCGGGAACACGCCGTTGGGTGGCTGTATGGCAGGCCGCACGTACGTGGTGGAGTCTTCCTCGTCCTTCATGGGGCAGATTTGGCCGATGCCAAACCCGATGGCAAGCGGCAAGAATACGACCAGAGCTTTCGGGTCCAATGCTTTCATGTTTGTTTTTAGATGACAAAATAAATTGTTGCAAAAATTAATTCGGTTGTACACTCTTTGCTCGTACAACTACTTTTCCTGCCCACTTTACCGCACGCAGCCGCGGATTGGTCCAGCGGATTGGTCTAGGTCCAGGTGTAGGTGGGATCTGGGTTGCAGAGTGCGGCTGCACAGGGCGCGCCCAGCCATTCCCACTTTTACTGAACCTTTTGCCAACACACAATGCAGCGAGTAAGAATGTTCAAGACGTGTGTGGCCGTTTTCAGTCAGGAGGAGCCCAAGTTCATGCAGGTGCTGAGTTCGGTTCCCACACACATGCGGTACGACTTTCTGGGGCCCAACATGATGGTGGACCGTCTTGCCGCGTGCATCCACCTGATGCTGCTCAAGGGGCCCGACTACGCGTTCGAAAGTACCGAGTGGTTGAGTATGTTCAGGATCAAGTCGCACAAGTCGTTCGACTTTGAGGATGACACGTTCACCAAGGAGGGGGTGATGGTGGACTTGCAGTGGGAGTTGAAAAGCGTGCTTGTGAGTGCTTGGAACTTTGTGTTGCGTCTGTGCGACCTTGTAAACACAATGAGTGACCATATGAAATGACCATATGAAATCTTTATGAAATAAAAATGTTCCCCTTTTCTATGTTTCCAGCCGCCATCATGGCGTCCGTACCAAAGAAGAAGTTGATGATGTCATTTTCCTCGAATGGGAGGGCACATGACAACGTGAGTGATGCACCTGCACCATTGTTGTCGCGGAAACCTTCCGAAAGGCACTGCAGATCCTGAACACCATTGATAGCAGGCGCAATACCGTAAGTTCGGTTGTTTCCAACAGTTACCACAAAGTTGGCTATCAAAGTCAGTTTACGGGGTTCTGGTTGGAAGTATTTGAACCTGAGGTTGAGTGTACCACCTGTAGCTGAACCTGCCACACTTCCGGTGAAAGTTGTGGGAGTCATATCAAAAGAGCCAGTCATGTCAACAATGTACACGGTTTGTGTATTCCCCACAAGTGCATCCGCACCAATGATACGTGCCGATTCCGTACTTGCGGTGTCAGTAATTATTTCGTCCACTACAAACGCTGCTGTGACACCGGTAAGTGCCAACTCCACACCAAACTTGGTGCTCAAATTGACGGGAAGTAAAACACTGTTGTCTGAGAAAAATAACTCTGCAAGCGTCCCTCCTAACGTGCCTGTTACTGAAGTAGAAGTTGTGAACGACGCTTTCAAATTCCCGTCTGCGTTCGTCACTCCCGTGTTGGCGCTCACAATGTAGTTTGAAATGCATAGCGGGTTGTAGTTGTTGAAAGTGGTTTGGTCAGGGTAGTTGATCAAAGGAGACGTGCCTCCCGTGCGTATAAAAACGTTCCCACTGATGTTCCCCAATTCCGTGCGCGACAAAGAGTCAAAGTCGATTCCCGTCTCGGAGTTTCTGGGGTGAATAATATTGCCTGTGACAGTAACTGCGTTAAAACCTACCACGGCCGCTGTCATGTCAATCTGTTTCAGAGTGCTCGCTTGTTGAGCCCCAAGCATGAGCACCATCTTGTTGTTGTTGAACTCCAAACTGAGGCCATCACTGATTTGAATGCCATGGTTGGTGTAGTAACTCGTGGGCTGACCCGCCAACCCGCCTCCACCATTCACAAAGTTGTTGGTGAAGTTCAGGGTGCCAAACCCTTGCACCTTGCCCAAGGAGAAAGCCCGAATGATGTTCACATCCGTGATCTTGAACCGTCTGTTGCGGCCGTAAAAGGGCGGCCCGGCGCCCACGTTCACGTTAGTGCAGTCAAAGAAGCCTGGAAACTGGGTCCCACTGAAACGTCCTCCCCCGTTGATCACGGTGATGTTGGACAGGTACACGTTCTGGTCCACTGACCTGAAGTAGCAATCCCTGCTCGTTTCGTCGAATGTGATGGTGGACGAAAAGTCGAGGCCGCGCAGCGACGTGTTGATGCCATACTCGATGGGATAGGTGAACGTCACGGAGCCACAAATCACGTACTCGGTGTTGTCGTTAAGCCTGCGAAAACTTCCAACGATGGGGATTTCTGTTTCATCAGTGATGCATGTCAGACTTGCCACGGTTGTGCCACTGATGACGCGCCCGTACGCGTCGGTGGTGACCTGGGTGTACGTCCCGGCGGTGCCTGCGGTGGCCAGATCGATGTCGTTGGCGTTGACTACAATGCGGGACGCATCGGCGGTGACCACATCCAGGGTGTTCCCTGTGAGCAGTAGGCCGTCTCCGCCCACCACCTCGGTGCCGGTGGTGCCACTGATGACGCGCCCGTACGCGTCGGTGGTGACTTGACTGTACGTGCCGGCGGTGCCTGCGGTGGCCAGGTCGATGTCGTCCGCGTTGACCACAATGCGAGACGCATCGGCGGTGACCACATCCAGAGTGCTACCAGTGAGGACCAGACCGTCTCCTCCTGACACGCCTCCTGCTGTTGTAGTGCCCATCATGACGCGCCCGTACGCGTCGGTGGTGACCTGATTGTACGTGCCGGCGGTGCCTGCAGTGGCCAGATCGATGTCGTTTGCGTTGACCACAATGCGCGACACATCGGCGGTGCCGACGTCCAGGGTGTTCCCTGTGAGCAGTAGGCCGTCTCCGCCCACCACCTCGGTGCCGGTGGTGCCACTGATGACGCGTCCGTACGCGTCGGTGGTGACCTGACTGTACGTGCCGGCGGTGCCTGCGGTGGCCAGATCGATGTCGTTGGCGTTGACCACAATGCGAGACGCATCGGCGGTGACGACGTCCAGAGTGGTACCAGTGAGCACCAGGCCGTCTCCGCCTGTGACGGTGGTGCCGCCTCCGCCTGTTGGAAGGCCTCTGAAAGGGGGATTCCCATACACGTCTGCTTCAGTTTCTCTAATAAGATATCCGACCATTGTTTATTACAACGACTACATTTTTTTGTGTGTTATCCATACTTCCTCATGTCGCCTCGAATGCGCCGTGCCAAGCGCATGTCTTTTGTCATCACGGTTTCTCGTTTGGCATGAATGCAGCACAAGTTGGTGTCCTCCATGAGGCCGACAAGGTATGCCTCGCACGACTCTTGTAGTGCCATCATGGCCGTCTCCTTGAACCGAAAGTTGGTACCGGTGCTCGTTTGCGACAGATCGTTCACAATCTCTCTCACCAGCCGCTGGAAGGGCGCCTTTCGGATGAGCAGGTTAGACGATCTTTGGTACTTTATAATTTCCCTTACGGCAACAGTACCGGGGCGGGTTCTTCTTTTCTGCCGAGGCTGCCGAGGCTGTTTGAAGCCCTGCCGAGCCTGTTTAAAGTAGACAGAGTCTGCTTTGCTAACGGGTCGGTGACTGCCTTGTCTTCTATTCGGAACAGCTTGTTTGGTTCTTGCCATGATGGTGTTTTTACATAACACCTACATTTTTTTGTTGTTTGAAGTTGGCGCATGCCCCATTTTTATTATGCGCGGTGTAGTTAAAATAGTTGAGTTTCAAAAACCGGCATGTCAAAGCTACGCATACGCCCGTTCGATATCAACACCATGCCCAGCGACGCGGTGGTGCTGCTCATTGGGAAGCGGTCCACCGGGAAGAGCACCATGCTGAAGGACATCATGTTCCACATGAGGCACAAGCTGGATGTGGGGGTGGTCATGTGCCCCACGGTGGACCCCACCGACTCCTCCAACGGCTACCAGAGCTTCATTCCGCGCACCCTGATCAACGACTCGTTCAAGTCTCAGGTGATTGCCCGCATGCTGAAGAGCCAGGAGCGCTACATCACCAAGCACGGCAAGGAGAAGGCCAAAAATGTGTTCATCATCATGGACGACTGCATGTACGACAAGTCGGTGATGAAGTGCAAGGAGGTGCGTCAAGTTGCCATGAATGGCAGGCACCGCCGGGTGTTCTTCATCAACGCCATCCAGTACATGATGGACATCGGCCCCGACTTGCGCACCAACATTGACTACATTTTCGCGCTGAAGGAGAACATCATCAGCAACCGGGAGAAGCTGTGGAAGTTCTTTTTTGGCATGTTCGAGAAGTACCAGGACTTTTCGTCCACCATGGACACCCTGACCTCCGACTACGGGGCCATGGTGCTGGACAACCGGGTGAACTCCACTGTGCTGGAGGACTGCGTGTTTTGGTACTCGTGCGACCCCAACAAGTCCAAGGGGTTCAAGCTGTGCAAGCCCATCTACTGGAAGCTGGACGACATGTTTTACCAGGACAAGTCGGCCAACGAGGACTACTCCACCTTCAAGAACAAACGCAGCGCCGTGAGCGACATTGTGGACAGTAACCGGCTGACCATCGAAAAACTGAAGAAGCAGTAGGAAACATTTATTTGTCAATTACGGCTAGGTCGTGTGTGTTGCAGTCAGTGGATACGTGTGTGTCTCTGTCAAGCTCTATGCACTTTTGGCTACAGTACTTGGCGTTGCAGTTGGGGCAGTGCACCATCCTTTTGGCGGCCTGCATCGTGCCGTGAGTGCCTTGCATGATGTACTCCCCGCTCTTGGTGGGCGTCAACAGTTTGGAGCAGCGCAGGCAGGAGCCCGTCCACAGCAGAGACTCCTTGTACGGCTTCACTATTTCCCGGATGGTGGCGCACTCCCGCATGTGATTGGTGTACATGGTGCCCGTGATGCACGGGCGGCACATGACGAAGACGCTGCACTTCTTGCACACAAACAAGTCAGACTGCTGGTCGTGGCAGTCGAAGCAGCGCAGATTCTGACCCATAGTCACCGTCACCGACGCCTTCTTGTTGCCGAAAAAGGTGACCGTGACCGGGGAGTAGGTGCT
>JAKMCX010000005.1 GCA_022428285.1 Flavobacteriales bacterium | reverse complement strand
GATCTGTTAAGACCGACCTCTACCAGGGGCATGATTACTATATGATGGACGACCTCTTGACGGAGGAGCACAAACTCATCCGCGATGCGGCCCGTGCTTGGGTCAAGCAGGAGGTGAGTCCCATCATCGAAGACGCTGCAGAAACGCAGGTTTTCCCTCAGCATTTGCTGCCCGGATTGGGTGCGATTGGCGCTTTTGGCCCATACATCCCCGAGCAATACGGGGGAGCTGGTTTGGACCAGATCTCCTATGGGCTCATCATGCAGGAGTTGGAGCGTTGTGACAGCGGATTGCGGAGCACAGCTTCGGTCCAAAGCTCACTGGTGATGTACCCCATTTGGAAGTACGGATCGGAGGAGCAGCGGATGAAGTACTTGCCCAAACTCGCGACAGGCGAAATGATGGGTTGCTTCGGTTTGACTGAACCTGACCACGGATCGAATCCAGGGGGCATGATCACCAACTTCAAGGATGCTGGAGACGGAGAGAACGTCATTCTCAATGGAGCCAAGCTGTGGATTTCCAATGCCCCGTTTGCGGACATCGCTGTGGTCTGGGCCAAGGACGAGTCCGGCCGCATTCACGGCATTGTGGTAGAGCGCGGGATGGAAGGCTTTTCCACCCCTAAGATGACGGGCAAGTGGAGCTTGCGTGCTTCTGATACGGGCGAGCTCATTTTTGAGGATGTCAAGGTTCCAAAGGCCAATATTTTGCCAGGCCGATCAGGTCTCGGTGCTCCTTTGAGCTGTCTGGACAGCGCGCGTTATGGCATTGCCTGGGGCGCCATTGGTGCCGCCTTGGACTGCTACGATGCGGCCCTGCGTTATGCCAAGCAGCGTGAGCAGTTCGGCCGCCCCATTGCGGGTTTCCAATTGCAGCAGAAGAAATTGGCAGAGATGATCACGGAGATCACCAAGGCCCAATTGCTGACCCTGCGTTTGGGTCAGTTGCGCAACGAAGGCAAGGCCACCAGCGGCCAGATTTCCATGGCCAAGCGCAACAACGTCGAAATCGCCATCAACATCGCACGCGAGGCGCGTCAGGTGTTGGGAGGCATGGGCATTACGGGTGAGTACCCCATCATGCGCCACATGATGAACCTGGAGTCTGTGATTACCTACGAAGGCACCCATGACATTCACTTGCTGATCACCGGATTGGACATCACGGGCGAGAACGCCTTTAAGTGACCGATTGACGGTTCAGTTTGTCGCATGCCCGCTCCTACTGAAGCCCATCACCGCCGCATCGCCGAGATGACATTTGGCTCGGTGTACCCGTGCTACTTGGAAAAGGTGGAAAAGAAGGGCCGCACCAAGGAGGAGTTGCATGCCGTGTTGACTTGGTTGACCGGTTTTTCTGAGGTGGACTTAGATGCGCACATCAAATCCGGAAACTGCTTCGCTGAATTTTTTGCGAAGGCTGCACTCAATCCGCTGTCTTCAGAAGTCAAAGGCGTCATTTGTGGTTATCGGATCGAGGACCTGGACAACCCTTTGACCCGGAAAGTCCGCATTCTGGACAAAATGGTGGATGAGCTGGCCAAAGGCCGGGCGCTCAACCGAATCCTTCGAACGGCCCCCTGAATTATTCAGCCGCGTGCCGGTCGGCATCTTCAAGGAAGGGTAGTTTTTTTCGGAAGGAAAGCATGCCTTCTTTGGACAAGGTGGCGCTGACTTGTGCCGGGTGTCCGGAACTTCCAGCATCGGCAAGGAGGTTGCCAGAGAAATCGGCGATGAGGCTGTCCCCAGCGTACCGGTGGCCATTGTCGTCTGTGCCAGACCGGTTGAGGCCCACCACGAAACATTGGTTTTCTATGGCCCGCGCTTGCAACAAGGTGCGCCATGCGGCGCTGCGGGTTTCGGGCCAGTTCGCTACATAGATCGCGAGGTCGTAAGGCGCAGCGCGGTTGTTCCGCACAAACACAGGAAAGCGAAGGTCATAGCAGACCTGCAGCAGGATGAGGAAGCCCCTGAATTCAACTTCTACCCGGTCTTCGCCTGCTTGGAAGTGGTCGTGCTCCCCGGCGAGCGTAAAGAGGTGGCGCTTGTCGTAGAATATGGGTGTGCCTTCGGCGGAGGGTGGTACAAACCAGTTCCGGTTTCGGGGAAGTCCTTCTTGGTCAAAACATGCCACGCTTCCAGTGATCGCCACGTTGAGTTGGTCGGCCCAACGCTGCATCCATTGGAGTGCGTGGTCGGGGTCATTGGGCCGTTCTATGGGGGGCCAGCTAAACCCGGTGGTAAACATCTCTGGCAGGATGACCACATCGCAGCTGTCCCGGTTGAGTGTGGCGAGAAGGGCATCGAAGTGGGCAAAGTTGGCATCGGGGTCGCGCCAATGCAGGTCACTTTGAAAGCCGATGACGCGGAGTTTAGCGGACATGGTCGGCAGCGATTTGGCGCAGGCATTCGATGGCGGCATCGAGGGTGTCGTCTTCTTTGGCAATGCACAGCCGGACCATAGGGTGGGGTGGCGCATAGAAGGCGTCCAAAGGAATGGTAGCCAAGCCATGGGTCCGCGTCCACGTGCGCGCCCACTGACCGTCGTTGTTGTCGATCAGTCCGCTGGCGTCGAGGACTTGGAAGAAACCGCCTTCTGCCGGGGTGTATCGCCACGCGGTGTCGCGGATGCCTTGGAGCAATCGGTCGCGTTTGCGGCTGTAAAGGCTGGCGAGCCCATTGAGGTGGTCCTCCGCCTCGGCGCTGGGAAGAAACCGCTCAAGCGCAGCTTGCAGCGGTGCCCCAGTGGAGAACACGTCGTATTGGTGCACTTTTCGGAGCTCTGCCATCAACGCGGCCGGTCCGACGGCCCAGCCAATTTTCCAACCGGTGATTTGAAGGAGCTTGCCAAAGCTGCCAAATACGAGGCTGCGTTCCTTGAGCAAAGGATGGGCTGCGAGTGAGGTTTCGGGGCGGCCATCGTGGACAATGGGTCCGTAGACTTCATCGCTGAGTACCAGTGTGTCGGTGCCGCTTAGCTGCTCCTGAAGGCCGTCCAAGAAACCTGGCGGGCAGGTCGTGCCTGTGGGGTTATGCGGCGTATTGAGGATGACCATCCTGGTGCGGGGTCCGCAGGCACCGCAAAGGGCTTGGAGGTCCCATTGGCCCTGATCGTCCAGCAACGGCACCTCTTTGAGTGTGCCCCCGGCGAGCTGGATGGCGGGAGCATAGAGGTCGTAAGCCGGAGTTTGCACCACCACCTCTTGTCCTTTGTGCACCAATGCTTGGATGGCCGCAAAAATGAGGGAGGAGGCACCTGCACCTATGGTGCATTCAGTCCCGACATCATAGGCTGCGCCATGGCGTTGGAAGTGGTGATGGCAAATCCATGCTCGAAGGCCTTTGCGGCCCGCCATGGGAGCGTATTGGTGCACACCGTCTCTCAGGGCTTGTTCTGCCGAAGCGACCAAGCCTTGGGGTGGAGGTAAATCGGGAAAGCCTTGCGCGAGATTCAATGCGCCGTGTTCCACGGCCAAGGCCGACATCTCGGTGAAGATGGTGGTCCCTAGGCCGGGCAGTTTGCTGTCGGCTGTCCCATGCAAGGGCTTAGTCGTCGAGGGTCTGCTTGACTTCGACTTCTTCGTATGCTTCGATGAGGTCGCCCACTTTGATGTCGTTGAAACGGTCGACGTTCAGACCGCACTCGAGGCCCTTCTTGACTTCTTTGGCGTCGTCTTTGAATCGCTTCAATGAACCCAGGGTTCCCGTATAGACGACCACGCCTTCTCGGATCACACGAATGTTGTGGTTCCGCTGAATGACGCCGTCTTGGACGAAGCAACCCGCGATGGTACCCACTTTGGAAATCTTGAACGTTTCGCGGATTTCGGCTGTACCGACAATGCGCTCCTCGATCTTGGCAGACAGCAAGCCTTCCATCGCCTCCTTCATCTCTTCGATGGCCTGGTAGATGATGGAATACAAGCGGATTTGAATGCCCTCCCTTTCGGCCAACTTCCGTGCGGTGCCACTGGGGCGGACCTGGAAGCCGATGATGATGGCTTCTGAAGCGGAGGCCAAAAGGACATCGCTCTCAGAGATCTGACCAACAGCTTTGTGGATGACGTTGACCTGCACTTTTTCTGTGCTTTGCTTGATCAGTGAATCCGCCAATGCTTCAGTGGAGCCGTCCACGTCGCCTTTGATGATGAGGTTGAGCTCCTTGTATTCTCCCACAGCAATCCGTCGGCCCAACTCTTCGAGGGTGACTTGCTTCTGCGTTCTGATGCCTTGCTCGCGCTGCAATTGCTGGCGCTTTTGTGCGATGGTCCGGGCTTCTTTTTCGTTTTCGAAAATGTGAAACTCGTCTCCCGCATTGGGGGCGCCGTCCAATCCGAGGATGGAGACGGGCATGGAAGGTCCTGCTTCCTTGAGTGACTCGCCGCGCTCGTTGGTCATGGCGCGGACCTTGCCGCTGTATTGGCCAGCAAGCATGGGGTCGCCGACCTGCAGAGTTCCGGCCGACACAATGAGGTTGGTGACATAGCCACGGCCTTTGTCGAGGCTGGATTCGATGATGGTACCAACGGCCCGCTTTTTGGGGTTGGCCTTCAGCTCGAGGAGCTCAGCTTCCAAGGTCACTTTCTCGAGCAACTCAGGGATGCCCGATCCAGTTTTCGCAGAGATTTCTTGGCTCTGTGTTTTGCCGCCCCACTCTTCGACCTGGATGCCGAGTTCGGCGAGTTCAGTTCGGATTTTATCGGGATTGGACTCTTCACGGTCGCACTTGTTGATGGCAACGATGAAGGGAATCTCGGCGGATTGCGCGTGGCTGATCGCCTCTTTGGTTTGCGGCATGACCGCGTCGTCAGCCGCCACGATGATGATCGCGAGGTCGGTGACTTGTGCACCCCTTGCACGCATCGCAGTAAAGGCCTCGTGACCCGGGGTGTCGATGAAGGTCATCCGTGCACCGTCTTCGAGCTCAACGCTGTAAGAACCAATGTGCTGGGTAATGCCTCCTGCCTCACCGTCGATGACGTTGGCATTGCGGATGAAGTCGAGCAATGAGGTTTTACCGTGGTCGACGTGGCCCATTACCGTGACGATGGGCGGACGAGACAACAGGTCCTCAGCGCTGTCCTGTTCGACTTCGATGGCTTCTTGAACTTCAGCAGAAACGAAGTCTACGCCGTAGCCGAATTCCTCGGCGATGATGCCGATGGTTTCCTTGTCAAGGCGCTGGTTGATGGAAACCATCATGCCCAAAGACATACAAGCGGAGATGATCTCGTTGACCGAGACATCCATCATGGTCGCGAGTTCTGATGCCGTTACGAATTCTGTTAGCTCGAGGGTGTGCGCCGCCTCCATTTGAGCGAGCTGCTCGCGTTCGGCACGTTCCTGTTTGGCGTCGCGCTTGGCGCGGCGTGTTTTGGCGCTGGCTTGGGTCTTTTTGCCCTTGCTCAGACGTGCCAATGTTTCCTTGATCTCCTTCTGAATGTCCTTCTCGGAGATTTCTTTTTTGGGCGCTCCAGTGACGGTGCGACCGCGCTTTCCAGCTTGCTTGCCTGCGGCTTCAACGTCCACCTTGGTGATGCGCTTTCTCTTGCGCTTCTCGCCTGCAGTAGTGGGCTTCTTCTCAACGGGGAGTTGAATTTTCCCGACGACGGTAGGTCCGGTGAGTTTTTCCGCTTTGGCGCGCAGCACTTCCACCTCTGGCTTTATGGGAGCCGCGGCTGCAGGTGTTGCGGGTGCTGCAGGAGCAGGAGCAGCAGGTGTGGCAGGTGCCTCGGGTGCTTTGGCAGCGGGAGCAACAGCCTTCTTTGGAGCAGCAGCAGCGGCTTTTTGACCCGCTGGTTTTTTGCCTTTTTTCTTCGGGTTGACGGCATCGAGGTCAACCTTCCCTACAATTTTGACGGGAGAGGGCGCACTTGGCTTAGAAGCCTCCGTTGGAGCTGGAGCAGGTTCTGCAGGCTTGGCCTCTTCTGCTTGAGGCTTTTCTTCTGCCTCGGCTTTTGCCTCAGGTGCCTCTGGTACTTCCGGTGCCTCTGGCTCCGCTTCTGGTGCCGTTTCCACTTCAGCTTCAACGGGAGCCTCAGCAACCGGTGTGGGCTCTGGGACCGCTTCCACTGGGGCTTCTGGCGCAGGTGCAACCTCAGGCTCTGCCACTGGCGCTGGAGCTTCAGCAGCAGTTGCGGGCTCGGGCTCTGCAGCCGGAGCGGGAGCCGGAGCAGGAGCTTCTGCAGTAGCCGTGGCTTCGGCTTCGGCCTTTCGCTTGGAGTCAACTGCCAGAGCCTCCATCTCTAGCAAGGTTTTTGACTTCTGCTTGGACTTCTCCTTGGCCGCTTTTTCGTCGGCGAAGTTGGAACGCACCAAGGCGTATTGTTCCGGCTCCAACTTGGTGTTGGGCTTGCGTTCGACTTCGATTCCTTGGGAGGATAGGAATTCGACGATCGAGTCGACACCGAGGTTGAACTCTCGGGCGACTTTACTGAGGCGTACCGGTTTGGAAACTTCTGACATGTGCGGCTTTCCGGGGACTATCGTTGGCGTGAGGTGAGGGCGTTCTGGACTGAACCGATCAGGCGTCGAATTCTGATTTGAGGACCTTCATGACCTCTTCGACGGTCTCCAACTCGAGGTCTGTGCGGTTGGCCAGATCCTCGACCGTCAGGTTGAGTACGCTGCGCGCAGTGTCACAGCCAATCTTTTCGAGCTCTTCGATGATCCAGGCTTCGATTTCGTCCTTGAACTCCTTGAGTTCGACATCGTCGATTTCGGTTTCTCCTTCTCTGTATACGTCGATTTCGTAACCGGTCAATCGGCCGGCCAACTTGATGTTGTGTCCACCCTTACCAATGGCCAAAGAAACTTGGTCGGGTTGGAGGTAGACCTCTGCCCGTTCACCTTTGATGGTGATCGAAGAGATTTTTGCTGGGCTCAAGGCACGTGCAATCAAAAGCTGCTCGTTGGCCGTGTAGTTGATCACGTCGATGTTCTCGTTCTTCAACTCGCGGACGATGCCGTGAATCCTCGAACCTTTCATTCCAACGCATGCGCCGACTGGATCTACGCGGTCGTCGTATGACTCTACAGCCACCTTGGCACGGTCGCCTGGAGCGCGAACCACCTTTTTGATGGTGATGAGGCCGTCGTAGATCTCGGGAACCTCCTGTTCGAACAAACGGGAGAGGAACTCAGGAGCTGTTCTGGAGAGGATGATGCGCGGGTTGTTGTTCCGAATGTCAACTTCGGCGACTACGGCGCGAACAGCGTCTCCTTTGCGGAAGAAATCACCTGGGATTTGCTGATCACGCGGCATGATGAGCTCATTGTCATCGTCGTCGACGAGCAGGATTTCACGCTTCCAAATCTGGTAGACTTCTGCAGAAATGATTTCGCCCACCCGGTCCTTGTATTTCCGGTACAGCGCATCTTTTTCCAGCTCCATGATTTTACCCGCCAGGTTCTGGCGCATGGAGAGCACGTTCCGGCGTCCAAAGTCGACCAGCTTGATTTCCTCGGAGACTTCCTCTCCGACTTCGAAATCGTCCTCGATTTTCAGCGCATCAGCGAGGCCAATTTCTGCCACCGGATCTTCCACTTCACCGTTCTCCACGATTTCGCGGTTGTGCCAGATTTCGAGGTCACCCTTTTCAGGGTTAATGATGATGTCGAAATTGTCATCAGCCCCGTACTTCTTGATGATCATGTTGCGGAATACCTCTTCGAGGATTCCCATCATCGTCTCGCGGTCGATGTTTTTCAACTCTTTGAACTCCCGGAAGGAGTCGATCAGATTCACCGTATCCATTATTGCTTGAATGAGATCTTGACTTTCGTTGTAGCGATGGTGTCCCAGTCCAGCTCATGCCGGTCTGTGACCCATTCCTTGGCCTTTCGGCCTTCAATTCTTCTTTTTTCTGT
>JAKMCX010000165.1 GCA_022428285.1 Flavobacteriales bacterium | reverse complement strand
TGTGTGGATGCGATTCGCCGTGCGACCGACATCATGATGGCGGGCAAGGTGGCTTGTGTTGCTGGATTCGGTGACGTAGGCAAGGGATCGGCTGAAAGCCTCCGTCAGGCAGGTTGCCGTGTGATCGTGAGCGAAGTGGACCCCATCTGCGCGCTTCAAGCGGCGATGGAAGGTTACGAAGTCAAGAAGTTCGTGGATGCATGCGCTGAGTCCGACATCGTCGTGACCGCCACAGGCAACAAGGACATCGTGACCGGAGAGCACTTCCGCGTGATGAAGGACAAGGCCATCGTGTGCAACATTGGACACTTTGACAACGAGATTGACGTGGCATGGCTCAAAGAGAACTACGGTTCGAGCCACGACAACATCAAGCCCCAAGTCGACAAGTACACCATCGACGGTAAGGACATCATCTTGTTGGCTGAGGGCCGCTTGGTGAACCTCGGTTGTGCTACGGGTCACCCATCTTTTGTGATGAGTGCCAGCTTCACAAACCAGACCATTGCTCAAATCGAGCTGTGGAAGAATGCTGCCAATTACGAGAACAAGGTGTACACGTTGCCCAAGCACCTCGATGAGGAGGTGGCACGTTTGCACCTCGAGAAGATTGGGGTGGACCTGGAGGTCATGAGCAAGGAGCAAGCCGATTACATCGGTGTTCCTCAGCACGGACCGTTCAAGTCAGATGCTTACCGCTACTGATTGAAAGGGACATCCCTGCCAACGAAAAGCCCCGGTTTTGCCGGGGCTTTTTCGTGGGGTCAGTTTTGGATGGAGAGGACCGGTGGGATCCAGGTGGTGGTGTACCGCTCCAGAGGTGCTGTGGTCGGTCCTTGGATGATGGAACCGTCAAAGATGTACCATTGAGAATCGCTGCAAGGATCTAGAATGGTGTACCCGTCTTGGGAAAGGGTGCATTGGCAACCCGCTCCAACATCGAAGGTGGCGTGGCGGTCGAGGACTACAAATTCGTCCAGGGTATAGCGGTATACGATCAGCCCCCGGCTTCCGCCGGATATGTAGAGCCAATTCCCAGGGAAATTCAGGCCGTTGTAGGCTGGAAGGGAAAGGTTCAGGTCAATGTTGACGTCCACAAATGGAATGACGCCTGGGGTATCGCGGCAACTGCTCAATGGCAGGCAAGCCAGCAGGAGAAAGGTCCAGATTTTGCGCATGCTTCAGGTGGTTTTGGAACGCAGTCCGAGGGGGTCCTTGGGTCTGCCGGGGACAAAATCTTTGAGGTAGAAAGGTTCGAAGTCGGCGACGTCTTCGGTGTGGCCCGAAGCGAGGTGTGCAGCGGCCTCCGGAAGCAGGTCTGCGGCCGTTGGAAAGGTTTGCAAGAAATGCCAGTCGGCAGCGTGGTCTGCGAGGACGTCCTTGCATTTTTCGGCGCCATCTCCCACGAGCAAGGCTGGCCCAGGGCCCAGATCGGAGCGGAAAACGCCGTCGACGATGCTTGCTGTTGGATGTCCTTCTGCCGAAAGGGTGTAGATCTCTAGACGGCGGGCATCGATGGCGGGCACAATGCGCGCAGGCTGAGCCGCCAACTGTGGATGGTGCAGTCCGCCCTGTCGTTGGAGTCCTTTCAGTGGGCAAGGGGCGAGAAGGGGCAGGCCAAGGGCCGTGCACATGCCTTTGGCCGCCGATACCCCTATGCGCAATCCGGTGAAGGAGCCCGGCCCCTTTCCAACGGCTATGGCGGAGAGGTCTTTGGGACCCATGCCCTTAGCGCGCAGCAGGCCGTCAATGAGGACATGCAATTTTTCGGCGTGCAAATACTGGCCATCTGAAACCTCTCGCGTGGCGATGGGTGTTCCATCCCGTTGGCCGAGGGCCACGGAGCAATTCAGCGTCGAGGTCTCGAGCAGGAGGATCATGGGGTTACTGCGCCGAAAAAGAGATGGAGACTCCGCCTTTTGAAGCGCCCTTCTCCGCGCTGCCTTTGGCCTGAACACCATCGCCATCTTCGAGCTTTCGGCTCAGCAAATCGTATGGCCCCGTGATGACGGTTGCGCCTTCGGGCAGGTCTGTCAAAAGTTCAATGACGTTGTTGTCTTGGATTCCCGTTTCAATGTTGTGCCGCACGGCCTTGCCTTCTTCGAGAAGGAATACGCACAGCGAGGAGGGCGCTCCCGCTTGTGAAGACGTATCGGTTCGTGTGGTGACCGCTTTGATGGGTACCGCGAGAACGTTGGTTTTGACCTCGGTTTCGATTTCTACCGTAGCGGACATGCCCGGGCGAAATGGCGTCCAGCTGCTGTCACGGTCGCTGCGCAATCCCGCATAGCTTTCGGGGAGGATGCGGATTTTGACACTGAAGTTGGTGACACTCTCCAGGCTCAGACGTGCCGCTCCGGTAGCATTGAGCGCGGTGTTGCCTATTTCTGTGACCATGCCATAGAAGTTGCGCTCTGTGTAGGCGTCCACTTCTATGCGCGCTGTATCGCCGAGTGAGACTTTGACAATGTCCGATTCGTTGACCTCGACGTCAACCTCCATGGCGCCCAATTCCGAAATCTTCATGATGACTTCGCCTTGGAAAGAGCCGATGCCTTGGACGCCCTCACCTTCTTCTTTGACGAGGGCAGTGACGGTGCCGGATTGGGTGGCCCGCAAAACCGTCCGCCGCAAATTGTCCTCTGCTTCGTTGACTGTGGCTTCGGAACTGCGGATGGTGAAGCCGGCTGAGCGTACGCCTTGTTGCGATGCCTCGAGATCAGCTTCTGCACTGCGGAAACTCACCTCGGCCTGCTCGAAGTCTGCTTGGCTCAGCACGCCTTTTTCGTGCAGGTCTGCGTTGCGGCTGTAGGCGAGTTCGGCCGCTGCAAAGGCTGCACGGGATTGGGTCAATCGGGCCTCTGAGGTGGCCAAATTGGCCCGCGCATTGTCCAATGCCGCCTTGGCTTGACTCAGTCTGCTTTCGTAGATGTCGGGGTTGATGCGGGCGAGCAGGTCACCGGTGGCCACGCGGTCGCCCTCTCGCACTGGAAGTTCAATGAGCTGACCGCTGACTTCAGCGGAGACCTTGACTTCCACTTCGGGTTGGATGCGCCCAGAAGCGATGACGGTTTCCACGATGCGGTGGCGTCCGATGTCGTCGGTGTTGACGGTGGGCATTTCTGGTCCTCCACCAAAAACACTGGCGAGCAGAATCATCAACAGGATCACCCCACCGAGGATGTAGTAACGGCGTTTCTTCATCCTTTAGAAAATATCGAAGCGGAGCCCCCTGCCGGCATAGAAGTCGAGAATGGCAATGCGGAATACCAAGTCGTACTTGGAGCGCAGTGCGGTGAGCCGCGCCGAATCATACCGGTTGCGCGCCTGCGTGTATTCCACTTGGGTAGAGGCGCCCTGTTCGAAGCGAAGCTGTGCATTGTCAAAGGCGAGTTTGGCAGCAGACTCCGCCCGTTCTGCTGCAGCGAGGGTCTCGATGGCGTTGCGCGCATCGCGGTGGGCGCGTTCCACAGACTGTTGCAGTCCTTGTTGCACCTGTTCCAATTGCAACTGGGCTTGCTGGATGCCGACCTGGCTCCGTCGAATGCCGTTGCGGACAGACCAACCGTTGAAAATGGGCACCGACAAGCTAAAGAAGAGGCTTTGGTTGACGTTCTGAGTGATCTGATCGGAAAAGGGCCGCGTGCGGAACTCATTGTAAGACAATGCGCTCGAAACGACAGGCTCCCCAGAGTTCTCGGTGAAACCAATGGTAAAGAACTCCAACGTGGGGTCGCCAAGTGGCTCTTGCGCGGCGCCCGAGAATCCCGATCCATAGCTCCAGCTTGTGCTGAGCCGGGGGAGGCCCACTGTCTTGGCCAGGTCTTCGTTGATCTGCTGCTGGCGCACGCGCGATTCCCCTGCTTTGACTTCGGGGAAGTTCGTCAGGGCCGTTTGAAGGATGTTGTCGATGGATGGCAAGGCAGGGATGGCGCCG
>JAKMCX010000254.1 GCA_022428285.1 Flavobacteriales bacterium | reverse complement strand
CTATGTGTCGTTGGTGGAAGGGGTGAGGAAGCGGGGGTGGAAGTTGAGGAGGTGGGCTTCCTGTTGGGCGCGGGTGAGGGCCGTGTAGAGCCAGCGCAGCCATTCTAGGTCGACCATTTCCTCGGTGAGGTAGCCCTGGTCCACGACAATGGCGGGCCATTGGCCGCCCTGGCTTTTGTGGGCGGTGACGGCGTAAGCGAATTTGACTTGGAGGGCTTGGGCGCAAGGGTCCTGCTTTGCGGCTTCGGCGATTTTGCGCTTGCTGCCCAAGTGGCTGTAATCGAGCATGACGTCCTCGAAGAGTGCTTTCATGCGGGCGCCAGGAAGGCTCGGGCCTTCCACGTGGAGGACATCGAGCATGATGGCGGCTTCAAAGCTCGGAGCGTTGGGGAAGTCCTCCATCTTCAGATCAGCCGAGACGTAGCGCAGGCCATAGCGTTCGAAGCGCCGCACGATTTTTTGGACGACCAGGGTGTCGCCGTTGGCAATGAGGTCGGTGGGGTAGGCATCGTTGTCCTTGAGCCAGTGGTAATTGTTGCGGACCACCATCAGCCGGTCGCCGGCGTCGAGTTCCTCCTCGCGCCAGAGGATGCGGCGGCGGATTTGCTCGTTGAAGTCGTTGGCCCTTTTGTTGGAGCGGGTGATGACGACCACGTCCTGTTCGCCATGGCGGTGGTGGAGGTCATCGAGCAGCTCGGCGAGGTCGTTGCCTGTGACGATGTGGAGGTCAGGGTAGGCTTGGGTGGTGAATTGGGGGAGGGGGGCTTTGACATCTTCCGGCAGGTCTTTGGCCAGGGCAATGTCTTGGCGGAGGGCGTGGGCGTTGGCGAGGATGCCGCTGTCGAGTTCTTGGCGGACGACGTCGTCGAGGGTGCGCTCGGCGAGCGTGAGGTAGAATTCGCGGACCAGCTTGGGACCGTCTAGGGCAGGCGAGATGGCGCTTCCGACCGGGGGGAGCTGTGCGTCATCGCCGACCAAGATGATCCGGCTTCCAGGGGCTTGAAGGCAGAATTGGAACAGGTCGGAGAGGAGGTCCCGCTGGCCAAAACCGGCCCCGGCTGCCCCAGTTTGACGGAGTCCGCTGTCGCGCCCGATCATGGAGGCCTCATCCACGATGAAGACCGCGCCTTTGCGGGTGTAGGGTGCGATTGTGGCCGATGTTCCGCCGTCTGGGGTGGCCTTGCGGAGGTAGATGCGGCGGTGGATGGTGCTCGCCTGAAGTCCTGCATAACGGCCCATGACTTGGGCGGCGCGGCCGGTGGGGGCGAGCAGTTCGACCGGACGCCGGAGGTCGCGAAGGACGCTCACAAGTGCGGCCATGGTGGTCGTTTTTCCAGTGCCTGCATAACCGCGCACCACAAGACAGCACCTCGGTTGAGTGCTGACCAAAAAACGTCCCAGCGCATGAATCAGACCATCCTGACTGGGGGTTGGGCTGTGTGGAAATGCCCCCCTCAGGCGGTCTTCAACTTCGTCGGATGTGGGGGCTGTCGGCACGTTCAGGGGCATCGTCGTCTGCAAGTTGCAAACGTTCGGGGGCAAAGTACGGACCCAGAGGGCGGTCGTCCGCTTGGTATTCATTAGCTTCGCCCCGCTTGATTCGCCCCTTTCCGCGCCCACGAGCATGAACGATTCGAACGACAAATACCGGAACCTCTTGTTCCTCGTCCGCAGCCACAGCTTTAGTCTGATTCTATTGGTGGCTGGCATTGCATGGACCACCATGTATATCCGCAGTGTGATGGCTTCGACCGACACTGCTGATTTGAGCCAGCCAACGGAGATGCTTTTTGCTGGATTGGCTTTGATTTTAAGCGCCGTCTTGGCCATGCCGGCCGTCTTGGACCGCATACCGCAGAAGGCCTACCGTGTCCTGATGTCCGTTGGAATTGTAGGTGCCGCCTACTTCTTCATGGCCACGACCAACTCGGTGCTGGACGAAGAGCAATTCCTGGAAGATCAGAAGGCGATGAACGCCCTGACCATCCAGCGCTTGACCGACATCCGTGATGCTCAACTGGCATACAAGGAAATCAATGGTGCGTTTACGGACAGCTTTGACACGCTGTTTGCATTCATCAATGCGCCCTTGGTCCCATTGAACTTCTCCATCGGTTCTTTCCACGACACGCTTCCCGAAGCCATGTGCTACGAGGAAGGCTTTGTGATCAAGCGTTCGGATGTGCCCGGTATTGCGGCAGAATTGGGTTGGGAGGAACAGGTGTTGCTCGACAGCATCACCGCAGATGCCGTGGCCTACAAGGTGCGGGACACCCTGTACACTTCATTTTTCGCCGAGAACTTCTCTCAGGAAAAGCGCACCGACAAGAAGCTGCCTCCGGTCAACATGGACTCTTTGACCTTTAGTCCGAATTCTGGTGTCCGCTTCAATTTGGATACCACTTATGTGAACCAAAGTGGATTGCGCGTCAGTGCCATCAAGGTCCAAGACCCTACGCCATTTGGACGGTCCAATGTCAAAAAGGACACCCTCCGTTTTGGCTCTCTCGTGGAAGCTCATACGGATGGAAACTGGCGCCAATAAGGGCCAGAGGGACTTCGTTCTCACTGCACTTGACGGCTCACAAGATGTGCCGCACGGTGCTTTCCCACTGTGGGTGTTTGATTCTGGCCAGTCTATGCGCTGGTTGAGGACTTCGGAAGATGGAAATGCCCTTGTAGAAGGTGGCCTTCACACTTGGAAGGCGCCCCCGGGACCCGCAAGAATGCAAGAACGTGTTGACTGGTTAACCGCCAGTATGCGTCTGGAATCCGCGGGTTCTGTGACCTGGATGTCCGATGGAGCCGCTACCGTTGTGCCCGATGCCCTGAGGGGGCAGGCTACTGATGTAGAATGGCTCGAAGCCGAAACTGGCCTGCGGCATTTGGGGACCGAGGCGCATGAGGTGGTGGGTTCCCCCTACCTCGTAATCCACGCCC
>JAKMCX010000248.1 GCA_022428285.1 Flavobacteriales bacterium | reverse complement strand
GATTGAATCAAGATGGTTCGCTGCAAGCCCCGGAAGAGCGGTGGGGTGGCATCCAGCGGGCGCTGTTGACCACGGACTTTGAGCTTTCCAACGTGGAGTACATCCAATTCTGGGTGATGGACCCCTTCAACGAGGACAGCCCCAACAACACCGGAGGCGAACTCTACATGAACCTGGGTTCCGTGAGTGAGGACTTGCTGAATGACGGGCAGCTGGCCTTCGAAAACGGACTCCCATCAGCCAACCAACCCGCTCCAGTGGTAGAAACCAACTGGGGCATGGTGGCCGATCCCTCCACCTTCAACGTGGTCAATGCCTTTGACAATTCCACAGGCGATTACAGCCAGCAAGACGTGGGTCTGGATGGCTTGAATTCTCAGGAGGAGCAGGAATTTTTCTCGGATTGGTTGACAGGTTTGCAGGCCACGTTGGATCCCGAGGCTTACGCCCAGATTGCACAGGACCCTTCTGGTGACGACTTCCGTTATTTCCGCGATCCGGTGGCACAGGCAAACGATGAGAATGTCATAGAACGATACCGCTTTTTTAATGGCTACGAGGGCAACAGCAGCACTGCACAGCCGTCGGGATATCCCATCGCCTCTACCACATTGCCCAACACCGAGGACCTCAATGAGGACCTGACCTTGAGTTCCATTGAGAGCTATTTCCAATACAAGGTTCCTCTGCGTCCCGGTGAATTGAATGAATCCAACATCGGCCGGAACTACCTGTCGGACGTACTGATGGATGAGAAAACCATGCCCAACGGGGAAACGCGTGAGGTGAAGTGGTTGCAGTTCAAGGTGCCCATTCGCGATTTTGAATCGCGCGTTGGTGGCATCAGCGACTTCAGGAGCATCCGTTTTATGCGGATTTTCATGAAAGGTTGGAGGCAGCCAGTCACCCTGAGGTTTGCGCGCTTGGAGTTGATCCGTGGTGAATGGCGAAAGTTTGACGCAAGCCTGGCTGGCCCTCAAGAGGTGGAGCCGGACGATCCCTCGGACACCCAGTTTGCGATCAGTGCGGTCAACATCGAGGAGAATGGATTCCGCCAGCCGATCAATTATGTCACCCCTCCTGGCATTCTGCGAGAAATCAATGTGGCCACAGCGAACCAAGCGCAGCTCAACGAGCAGTCGCTTCAATTGGAAGTGTGTGGACTGGAGGACGGCGATGCCCGTGCCGCATACCGCAACATCAATTTTGACATGCGGATGTACAAGCGGCTCCGGATGTTTGTTCACGCTGAGGCGGCGCGAATAGATGAGCCGTTGGAGTCGGATGACCTGACCTGCTTTATCCGCTTGGGCTCTGACTTTGTAGACAACTACTACGAGTATGAGATCCCACTTCAGGTGACCCCGTGGGGCACCTCTGAGAAGACAGAAATTTGGCCTCAAGCCAATGAAATTGACCTGAGGTTTCAAGACCTACAGACGCTCAAAGTTTCGAGGCCAGTGGGTTATCCCTTGTTCCAAGAGTTTGAGCGCGTAGAAGGAGATGTGCGCTATGCGGTGAGGGGAAACCCCAACCTTGCCAATGTGGTCACGGTGATGATCGGTGTCCGCAACTCTGACAAGGACAAAAACCTGTTTGCTGCGGATGACGATGGGCAGGACAAGTGCGCGATTGTTTGGGCCAATGAGCTCCGTTTGTCGGAGTTCAATGAAGAAGGTGGATGGGCGGCAACGGCGCAATTGCAGGCCACTTTGAGCGACCTTGGAAACTTGAGCGTAGCGGCCAACATGTCCACACCAGGATGGGGCGGCCTCGAGCAAAGGGTCCAAGAGCGCCAGCGTGAAACCATCCAAGGGGTGGATGCCAATACGACGCTGCAATTGGGCAAATTTCTTCCCGATTTCCTCGGGGTTCAGTTGCCGTTGTACTTGGGCTACAGTGAAACCGTGTCCACGCCGCAATTCGATCCGCTGTCTCCTGACGTCGAGATCGCAGATGCCGGCTTGTCGCCGTCTCGACAGAAAAAGTCCCAGCAGATCAACCGCATCAGGAGCATCAATTTCTCCAACATCAAGATTGACCCTCAGTTAGGTGGGCGGGACAAGAAGAAAAACAAGAAGTCCGACAAGGACAAGGAGGCCGAGACGGCCATGCGCCTAGAAGGTGCCGATAGCGTGACCAAAGAGCGGGAGCTTGCTGCGCAACGTGGAGCTGCAGGTATGGCATCCCGTGGGGGTGGCGGAGGCAACAAGAGCAGTGGCTTTTTTGGGTTCCTCGATCCAGGAAACCTGAGCGCCAACTTCGCTTATACGGAGAACTACCAGCGCGACATCAATACGGAATTCAACCTCCGTCGAAATTACCGGGGTGGACTGCGGTACGACTTCACCAACCGTCCAAAGGAAGTGAAGCCCTTTGCTTGGATGGGCCGGTCGAAAGCGATCCGTTGGCTCACCGATTTCAATTTCTACACGGGCTTGAAGCAGGTTTCGGTCAACATGTCCATGGACAGGACGTATGAGGCCAGCCGGGTGCGCAACAACACCGCAGAACTCCTGGGCATAGAAACAGGGGTGCTGGTGAGCACACAGGTGCTGAAGCAGTGGAATTGGAACCGGGATTATGTGGTCAAATGGGACCCGACCAAAAGCTTGCGACTGGACTACAATGGCCGTGCGACAGCTTTGGTGGGAGAACCGATTGGTGTCATCGACAGAAACAACGCGGAGAGCTATGCGCAATACCGCGACACGGTCTTGACCAACATCGAGAACTTTGGCGAGGTGACCACTTACGACCATACGGTCACAGCAAGCTATAAGCTGCCTTTGGACAAGTTCCCGTTGCTTGACTTCACCTCGGCAGATGTCCGATACAAGGGAACCTACCGCTGGGACCGGGCTCCATTTTCTCAAGATTCGCTTGGACACACCATACAGAACAGCCGGGACGTCACATTGAATGCCCAGGCCAGTCTCAAGACGCTGTATGACAAGGTGCCTTTCTTGAAGGACATCAATTCTGGAAAGCGCAAGCGGGAGGCGATGAAGGAGTTGGAGAAGAAAAAGAAGGAAATCGAGAACGAAGACCGCGACGGTTTTGGCAATTACGATGACGACGACAAGCCGCCGTTGTACATCGACCCCATTTCCTTCGTGTTGAAGGCGATGATGTCGGTCAAGAGTGTCAACATGAGCTATTCTCGCAACGAGGGCTTGCTGCTTCCTGGCATGTCTGTGGACCGAAAGGCCCGCTATGCTGGATTTGACGAGGCGCTGGAAGCACCTGGACTGCCATTCTTGGTGGGCCACCAGAACACCGATTTGCAGGGCAACCGCACCGGAGACTTTGCGGTAGATGCTGCGGATCGCGGGTGGTTGTCTGCGAACCCATACCAGAACCAGACCTATCAAGAGAACTACACGGCCACACTGAACCTGCGCGCCCAGCTCGAGCCCATTGACGATTTGAAAATCGACTTGGATGCGAGCAGAACGGAAAGCCGGAACCAACAGAGTTTCTTCCGGTTTGACGACGCTTTGGGGGATTGGCAGTTTGAATCTCCTCAGGACGGCGGCAACTTCACCTCGACCATCATGACGTGGGGTACTGCTTTTGTGGAAGACGATGAAACGTTTGACAGCGAGACTTGGCGCAACTTCAAGTTGGCCAGGCTCGACATGAGCGAACGGTTGAATGCCGAGAATTACAGTTTGCCAGACAGTGAGCCTACGGGCTATTACTCAGGTTGGGGCCCCACCAATCCTTCGGTCACCATTCCCGCATTCATTGCGGCATACACCGGCCAGGAGTCCGATCAGGTGGCTTTGGATCCCTTCAAAACGAAGCTGGCTCCGAACTGGAGGGTGAGCTACGATGGTTTGTCTAAGGGCAACCTGTTTAAGAACCGCGTGAAGCGCTTCACATTGAACCACAGCTACCGGTCTACCATGAGCACGTCTTACGTCACCAACCTCAGCTATGAGGGGGACGATTTGGGCCGCCCTACGGCTTTTGACCAGAGTTCATTTGGCAACTGGGTCAACCAGAGGCAGTACAATCAAGTGACCATTTCTGAGCAAATGTCTCCGCTGATCGGCGTGGACGTGACCTTGAAGGCACGGGGCAAAAACGAGCCCCAGATCAAGGTGGAAATGCGCCGAGATCGGACCATCAACTTCGGCTTGACCAACAACCAGATTACGGAAACCAAGAGCAGTGCCCTCGTGATTGGAACGGGTTATCGCATTGCGAACGTTCCCAATCCGTTCCTGCGGACACGTGGAAAGCTGCCCATTCAGATGCTGAAGGAAACCGATGTGGTGCTCAGGCTCGACATTACCGTGAGGGACAATGCCACCATCATCCGCAAATTGGACCCGCTGGCAGAGGCGGTGGGTGGCCCCGAAGGGATTGACAACCGAGAAAACCAAGTGACTGCCGGCCAAAAAGTCGCCAGCATCAAGTTCAGCGCTGACCTGGAGGTTTCTAGGAAATTGATCTTGCAGGCCTTCTTTGATGAGCAGCTGACCCGCCCCAAGGTGTCGACCAGCTTTGCTACAACCAACGTCAAAAGCGGCATTGCGCTTCGATTCAACCTTACGCAATAAATCGGGCAGGAGATGCGCGGCTGTTTTACATTGCACGCATGAACATCCCCCAGGACCTTCACTATTCCAAGGACCACGAATGGGTGCGCGTCGAGGGTGACGTGGCCACCGTGGGCATCACTGATTTCGCCCAATCTGAATTGGGAGACATTGTTTTCGTCGAGGTGGAAACCGAAGACGAAACCCTCGATGTGGATGCAGTATTCGGCACCATCGAAGCCGTCAAAACGGTGAGTGACATGTTCATGCCCATTGCCGGAACGGTGATGGAACTGAACACCGAATTGGAGGACAATCCTGCCCTGATCAATGAAGACCCCTATGGGGCCGGTTGGATCGTGAAAATCCAGCTTGAAGGAGCACCTAATGTGGGCCATTTGATGTCGGCCGAGGCTTATGCCGCGGAGGTCGGCTGAGACGCGGAGTCAAGCCCGTTGGCGCAGAGCTTTCCCCGCGGTTTGCATGGGGTTGGCGGTGGTCGCTTTGCACGCCATGCCGGGAGGAGAATTGGGCGCGCACGATTGGTGGATGAATTGGCGCCTTGATGTCGTTTTGCACGCCGGTTTATTCGCCGTTTTTGGAACTTCTGCTCTCATTGCGCTCCGAAAAGGAGGTGGCGGAGGTGTAGCTTGCCGCCATGCGTGGTGGTGGGTCATGGCTGGAGGCATGATTTTGGCGGGAATTCTTGAATTGGCCCAAGGCCTTGTTTTCCCCGGTAGGGGCAGTGATCCTTGGGATTTAGTCGCGGATTTTATAGGTCTGTGTATGGCCGGTTTCGCATTTCGGGCATTGTATTTGATGTGGCCCATTGGTAAGAAACCCCTTTGATTAATTTGGCCCTGCGAAAAGCAAGGCCCAGCAACACCCCCAATCATGCAGCCACGCAAGACACCACAAGCTGACCTCGAAAACAAGCGGGGGACCTGGAGGTCCATCGGATTTGTTTCCGTGCTCTCCCTGATTCTCGCCGCATTGGCTTGGACCAGCTACGATGTAAACATCATTCGGGCCCTCGATTTTGAGGTAGACCTGCTCGAAGACGAGGTGATCCCCGTCAACGTGATTCCTCCGCCGCCTCCACCCCCTCCTCCCCAACAGACGACGGTCATTGAAATCGTAGACGATGAAGAAGAGATCGAGGAAGAGCTCGTGATCGAGGACATCGAGATCGACGAGGATACCGAAATCGAGATCATTGAGGTCGAGGAAGAGGAGGTAGAAGAAGAGGACATCCCTTTCATGATCGTAGAGGACATGCCTGGATTTGGGCCTTGCAAAAGCAAGACCGGTACAGAGCGTGACCAGTGCACACAGCTGGAGATCATCAAATATGTCAGCTCCAATACCAAGTACCCGCCCATTGCGAAGGATGCAGGGATTCAGGGTACGGTGTTCGTCTACTTTGTCGTTGGAAAGGATGGCAAGGTGAGAGAAGGAAGGGTGCTCCGTCCTGTGGACCCCCGCTTGGATGCTGAGGCTTTGAGGGTGGTGAGTTCACTGCCCGATTTCGAGCCTGGACGTCAGCAGGGAAAACCCGTGAGTGTCCAGTACACCATTCCGGTGAAGTTCATCATTCGCTGATGGGTTTTACCCACTGAACCAACCCACCAAAGCCATCGCGAGATAGATGGCGTAGAGCGCGGCCCCCAATGGGAGGCCGCGTTTTGCGTACAGGAAAATGGCAGCGGCATCGATGGCGATCCAATAGGCCCAGTTGGCGTGGTAGTTGTTGACCATCAGCCACGTTGCCCACAGGCTGAATACGGTGGTAAAAGCGTCCCAACCAGGCATTGCGCTGGTGGTGCGCCGTTGCAGGAACCTCGCCAACAACGCGGTGGCCGCAGCCGCCGCAGCAGTTGCGGTTAAATGGAAGCCCATGGAGGCCTCCTGCGGGGTCCAATCTTGTGCGCCCCCAGACAGCCAAGCGCCGTAAAAAGCAAAGGCCACATAGAACCCTTGCAGGGCGGCTTCGGCTTGAATGTTGCGCTGCCAGCACAGCAAAGCGAGGAGGCCCGACCCGATGGCGGCAGGGATGAAGCACCACGGCGTCCACCCTTGTAAATACCCCCAAGTGTATGCGAGGCTGAGCAGGACGGCGGTGGCTTCGGTCCAGCGCTGGTTGGAGGGCGATTGAGTTGGATTCACGAAGCGCAATGGTGGCGAATGCAACGGAGGGCTTCTGCGAGCCTTTCAGGAGGCCGTGCGGCCGCTATCTCACAAAAGACGGTGTCCTGTTGGGTAAGGCGCTGCCGGTACGCTGATTCCAGCCCGATGCGGTCGGCAAGAAGAGGCATGCTCCGGAGCGGATCTGGCTCCCATTTTGGAAGGGTGTTGCAGAGCAGGTGCAGGTGGGCGAGCTCCATGGTGTTCTCGGTTCCTTGGAGCCCCGTG
>JAKMCX010000243.1 GCA_022428285.1 Flavobacteriales bacterium | reverse complement strand
GCCCGACACCGACTCGTTGTCCTGGACAAAGTGGACTTTCCGGCCGAGGGCCTCTTCGAAATGTGCTTGTCGCCAAGTCTCCGAAAAATGCCCCCTGTCGTCGCCAAAACGCCGAGGCCGCAGCATCACAGGGCCTTCAATGGCGCCGTGCTCGATTTCCAGTGGATGTGCCATGGATTCAGTTGCCGTTGAGGACAGAAATAAGGGCCACAAAGCTGCTGATGGTGGTGATCAAGCTCAACACCGGGCCGATGTCAGCAAGGACTTCTTGGGCGTATTGGGGCAGCGGCTCGACGTAAATGATGTCGCCGGCTTGCACCGTGGTGTTGGCGAACTTCAACCCTTCTATGGTCGACAAATCCAACTGGTGGATGGTTTGGCCGGAGACACTGCGGCGGATCAATTTGACGTTGCGCGCATCTCCACGGCCGCGGATGCCACCACTGAGCGCCAGAACTTCCAAGAGGCTCGTATTGGGATTCACCAACGGCACTACAGACGCCACACCAGCCTCCCCTGGGAAGACCAAGACGCGCTGATTGGTCACCTCGATGAGGGCGAGTGGGTTGACGTAATTCTTGCTGTATTCGTTCTCCAAAAAGGTCTCCGCCTCATCGATGCTCAGACCGGTGAGCTTCACCGCCCCCAATTCGGGCAAGTCCACCGTTCCATCGGGCCGTACCTCATAGGTAAAACGGTTGTTGCCGCCCATCATCTGCTGATTCATTCCGCCGCCGCCGCCATTCGCCGCTCCGGCCGCCGCTCCAGCGGTCATGGACAGCAGGCGCTCCCCTTGGTTGGAATACAGCTGAAAACTGATCAAATCGTTGGGGGCGATGCGGTAATTCACATCGGATATCGGATTGAACTCGTCAAAAACAAAGTCCGAGGGCGTGCGGAACATGATGTTCCTGTTGATGGTGCAGCCACCTGCCACCGACGCCACGACAGCGATGATCAAAAGGCGGACAAACAACTTAGAAAGACGCATGGTGCGAAAATACACCGAGGAACGGCGCGCTGCGTGCTTCAAAACCGGATTGTCCAAGTATTTTCACCGCCATGGCCCTCTCCCAAGATTTACTCCGCAATGGTCCCACCCGGCTGCGCACGTTGGAGCCCGAGGATGTCGATTGGATGATGCGTTGGGAAAACGCGCCCGAGCATTGGCAAGTCAGCGGTACCCTCGCCCCTTATTCTCGCGCCGCCTTGGAAGCACTGTGCAATGGGCACCAAGATGTTTACACTGCCGGACAGTTGCGCTGGGTTGTTGAAGAACGTGGCAAGCCCATCGGAGCCGTGGACCTGTATGAATTCTCCGCCCTTCACCAGCGCTCGGGCATCGGGGTCTTGATCGACCCTGCGCACCGGGGCAAAGGGTCCGCCAGCCGGGCCATGGCCATGGCCATAGGGCATGCCGAATCGGTATTGCTGCTGAGGGGACTTCACGCCCAGGTTCATGCCCACAACGGGGCCAGCCTTCAGCTTTTTCTGTCGGCGGGGTTCAAAGAAGTGGGCCGTTTCAAAGATTGGACGCGCTCCCAAGATGGTTGGCACGACGCCGTGCTGTTCCAGCGCACGTTTAACCCAGACGGTTTATGATGTTGAAAGGAAGAGGGGCAATCCAAGCACTGGCCGTGTTGGTCATCGCAGCGATCGCATTCGGATTGTGGGGATGGAACACCGCATTCCGCCCGAATTCGCTAGAAGCCGAAGGCCGATTTGTCCTGGCGCCGGGCACTTCGATGGACAGCGCCATCGTCCAGCTGGACCAAGAAGGCCGCATCCTCAGCGCAGGATCTTTTGGGCGTTACCTCCGATGGAGGGGGTGGGACGACGGCGGCGGACTCCGCCCGGGACGGTACATGATTCCCGAAGGACTGGACAACCGTGCCCTGGCGAGGTTGCTTCGATCAGGAGCCCGTGAAGCCGTCCGGGTGCGCTTCAACTCCGCCAGACTCCCAGAAGATGTTGCGGAAGCCGTTTCCGATCAGATGGCGCTGGAACAAACCGACATCTTGGCGGCCATGAAGGATCCCCTCACAGCAGCCCGCAATGGCACCGATGTCGAAGCCTTTCGAACGCGGTTCATCCCCAACACCTATGAAGTCTGGTACGACATGTCGGCTCCCGACTTTGTCGACCGTCTGGTGAGAGAATGGAAAATATGGTGGTCCTTGGAAAGGCGTGCAAAAGCCGAAGCGCTGGGACTGACGCCAGAAGAAGCCGGGATCTTGGCGTCGATTGTCAAATCCGAAACCTCCCAAATGGACGAAGCCCCCACCGTTGCAGGGCTTTACCTGAACCGTTTGCGGCGCGGCATGCGCCTTCAGGCCGACCCCACCCTCATCTATGCGCTGGGTGATTTCTCCATTCGCCGTGTGCTCAACGTGCACCGAAAAATCGACAGTCCTTACAATACATATAAGTACTCCGGCCTGCCTCCTGGGCCCATCAACTACCCTGAGCCGGCCTATCTCGAAGCCGTTCTGAACGCCGAGGAGCACGGCTATATCTTCATGTGTGCCCGCGAAGATTTCAGCGGCTTTCACGCCTTTGCCAAGACAAACCGCGAACACGAAAAAAACGCCCGGCGCTACCGAAAGGCTTTGGACAAGCAAGGCGTCTACAAATGATCCTGTCCACGGCCTGAATGCAGGTTGTAATTTGCGCCCCCATGCAGCAGACGGTTTCGTCCATTCTTCGGCATTTCTTGGTCTCTGCCTTTGTGATTTCAGGCATCCATTGGGGAAATCCTTTGGCCCAAGAATGGCCGTCTGACCTTCCGCGAAAGCCCTCAGCCCAGGCCATTCGCGTTCCAGAACAGTCCATCTTGGTCGATGGAGACCTCGGCGACGAAATCTGGCAAACCATTGCACCTGAGTCGGACCTCCGCGAATTCAAGCCCACTCCATTTGCAGTCCCCCGTCAGCGCACCGAAGTGCGGTTCGCCTATGACGATCGGGCTTTGTACATCGGCGCCCGGATGTGGGACACAGCGCCAGACAGCATTCTTCACCAACTCATACAGCGCGATGGAGGCGGCAACACCGATGTTTTTGGCATCTGGTTCAACTGTTTCGATGACGGTGTGAACGGCGTCCGCTTCTCGGTCACCCCTGACGGTGTGCAGTCCGATGAACTCCTGACTTCAGATGGCTCTGACGGCAGTTGGAATGCGGTGTGGCAGTCGGAGTGTCAGATTGACAAAGACGGTTGGACCGCCGAATTTGCCTTGCCCTGGTCCGTTTTTCGCTTTTCAGACAATGGAGAGGCCCCGCAAGAATGGGGCATGAATTTCTACAGATATGTCCGGCGTTACCGCTCTGATTTTGTGTGGAGGGCCATGGACCCCAACCAAGAAGGGCTCATGAACCAAGGGGGACTTTTGACCGGGATTCAAGGCATTGCTCCCCCACCCCGCTTCAGCCTTTACCCCTATGCCAGTGCTTACCTCAATTCCGAAGGTGGACAAACGGACGTCGCCTTGAATGGCGGCCTCGACCTCAAGGTGGGCATGGGCGATGCCTTCACATTGGACATGACTTTGGTGCCCGACTTTGGCCAGGTTGTGGCCGACAATTTGGTGCTCAATTTGAGTCCCTATGAGGTCAGGTTCAATGAGAACCGTCAATTCTTTACGGAAGGAACAGAGCTGTTCAACAAGACCGGGAACTTCTACAGCCGGCGGGTTGGTGCCGGAGAACAGCTGCTCAACGCATCGAAAGTGACGGGACGCACATCCTCAGGAACTGGTCTCGGACTTTTGAATGCCATCTCACAGGACGGAAACGGTGCACTCACTGACTTCTCCGTGGCGGTTGTGGACCAAAACCTGCCCAACAATGGTTACGTCGCCGTGCAGAGCGGTCAAGTGATCCGCGAAGGAGACCGCCGAGACGATTGGGTGGGCAGTGCTTCGTTTGAAGTGCGGGACTCCCTCCAGCGCTGGTCACTTTTTGGCCAAACCGGTGTCAACCGACGGTCTGACCTGAGCGGGGGCGAGGGTGAAGGCCATACATGGTCCATGGAAGTCAGCCGCATCAAAGGGCGCTTGCAGTGGACCGCAGGGCATTACACTGAGACTCCAGAGTACGATCCCAACGCCATTGGTTTCCTGTCGGCACCCAATGCCGTGGTGGACTACGCCAGCATCGAGTACCGCATCCCCAAACCCTTTAAAGTCATGGGGATGGGATTCAACAGCATGTCCTGGGAGCTCAAAAGCGAGCGGGAAATGCTCCACACTCCCCGGTCCTTCGTAAGCCAGAATTACGACCTCGAGTGGCGGCTGTTTTTAGCGAGTTTCGATTTCATCAAATTGGGCGCAACCACCATGCCTTACGACGGGCGTGATTATTTCGCTCCCCGCTTGGAAAACCGCTTTTGGCAGGTGCCCAAATGGTGGTCATGGGATGCCTTCATGAGCACGGATTACCGCAGGGAATTCGCTTTAGACATCGGCACTTGGAATGCTGGAGGACAGCTCTATCCAGACTGGAAGGAGCGCAACTTTAGAATAGAACCCATTTGGAGGCCCAACGATCATTTCAGGGTCAGCCATGTTTACAGCCACCAAGACAAATTCAATGAACGCGGTTGGTCAGCCTTGGTAGACTCGCTGCCCAATGGCACCCCATTGGATGAAACGAAAAGCCTCTGGGCCAAACGGAACAATTATTCGCGCACCCACGTGCTGAACGCCTCGTACGTGTTGGACAACCGCAAGGGCATCACTTTTAGGCTCCGGCACTATTGGAGCAGGGTGGAAAACGGGAGTTTTTACTTCTTGGAAGACAACGGGCTCTTGGAACCCAACAGCGACATTGTCCTGGCAGATGATGGAACGTCAGCCTACGACATCAGCTACAATGCTTGGTCCATCGACTGTGTGTTCCGCTGGATTTTTGCCCCGGGCAGTGAGCTGTCTGTGGTCTGGAAGAACCTCCTCGAAAGCCAAGGCGACATGCTCCCCAACAGCTATGCCGACAACCTGGAGGACGTGCTGCGCGTGCC
>JAKMCX010000241.1 GCA_022428285.1 Flavobacteriales bacterium | reverse complement strand
CCGCGTTATTTGATCATCAAAAAGGGAGAACACGGCGCATTGTTGTTTCACCACGGTGCCAAAGGGTTGGATTACTTCTTCTGTCCCGCGCTGCCGTTGGAGGATGTCGTAGACCCAACCGGCGCAGGAGATTCTTTTGCTGGCGGATTTATTGGTCACCTTGCCGCTTTGGGCCAGACGGACTTTGAAGCGATGAAAGAAGCGGTTGTTGTGGGCAGTGCCTTGGCGAGCTTCACATGTGAAGCTTTTGGTGCAGAAGGCATTTCCTCAGTGGATTCCGGCACATTGAATGCCCGCTTGGCGCAGTTCAGAAAGATGACCCTTTGGGAGGAGCAGAAGGTCGCTGTGGCCGTGTGATCCTGAACCTCAAACACTCAAGTTGACCCGCAAGGCGGGGTCAATAGGAACTCCCCGTTCCCACCACTCAAAGTGAAGGTGGGGCCCCGTGCTGTGGTCTCCTGAATTTCCGATGATGGCGATGACTTCGCCTTGCGTCACCCGGTCGCCCGCACGGACCTCAAGCCTGCTGTTGTGCATGTATACCGAGAGCTTGTCTCCGGCATGTTGCAGGATCACAGTGTGGCCGCCACCCGCAGTAAATCCCGCGAACACCACGGTTCCGGACCCCGCTGCTTTGACGGGGCTGTTTTCGGGAGCGACAAGGTCGATGCCCCAATGTCCAACCGCGGGATCCCACCCGTCGGAGACCTGGCCATCAACTGGAGAAAGCCACAATCCCGTGTTGTCTAATCCCCCGCTGCGGCCAATGGAAAAAGCGTCCTCTTCGGCCACCTCCATGCGTAGGCGCTCCAGCGAAGGGTTGGTGTTTTCAGTGGCGGCAGGGTTGTTGGGGATGGGGGTTTCTTCGGGGGTTTCCATGAGGGACTCTGGGGAGAGGCGTCCCTCTATGACCGCGATCATGTTCTCGAGGTATTGGGCTTGGATGTTCAGTTCCCGCGAAAGGGAGTCGGTTGCCATCCAAGCGTCCCTTTGCATTTGTCGCGTTTCAGTGGATACATATCCAGGGACCACCCATTCCCTCAAAGGGGTCAGTGCGATGACAGCGTAGGTCAAACCGACGATGGCGACAACGGTGGCCGAGGCCATCCAACGGAGTTGACCGGGTTTCACACGGAGGGCCCACTTTTCTGCAAAAGTCCCCTCCTCTTGCAGAATCAGCCGGTAGTCGTTGCGCTTTTGAGGCTTACGCTTAGACGATTGATGTGGCTTATTTGATTTCATCTGGGGTCAAAGATGGCAGAGAACATCTCAGTGTGCGGGGTATTTTGCAGACGGGGCGGTTCTATTGCAATATTTTCGCGGCTGTTGAGTTGGCACAACGCAGTGCTGCACATCATGCATCGAACCACCACATCCAATCACCAGTCCATGAAATCCAGATGGAGAAGCCTGTTTGCCGGGCGGGTTGTGTTTTCACTCTTGCTGGTGCTCACGGTGTTTTGGACCGGTTGTACGACCCAGAGAGACGGCCGTTTCTACAGGGCCTACCACAACACAACGTCTCGCTTTAATGGTTTTCACTTTGCGCGACTGGCGATGGAGGAGGCCGATCAAAAGCTGGCGGAGTCGCAGGAAGAGAATTGGGACGAGGTCATTCCCTTGTTTTTGTACGGATCAGAAGACCAGGCGGACTTTTTGTATCCGCTCATGGAACGGGCGATTGAGAAGTGCTCGCGCGTTGTGGATCGGCACGCCATGACCCCTCCGTCGAGTTTGAAGAAGGATTTCAAACGGCCACAGCTCAACCGGTGGATCGATGACAACTACACGATCATCGGAAAGGGCCACTTCTACAAGGGGGACTTTGTCAAAGCGGAAGAAGTCTTCAAGTACCTGCAGCGAAAGCACAAAGAGCCAGACAGCCAAGTGGCGGCGGGAGCCTGGTTGGCGCGGACCTACATGCTTTGGAGAACATGCCCAAGGCCAACTCGGCGCTCCTCAAAGCGGTGGGCGAGCGGGACGCCTCCGACGCATTGCGGGCGGATGCCTTTTTGGTCCAAGCGGACTTTCAGTTGACCCAAAACAACATCGACGAGGCCATGGCATCCATTGAAAGGGCCATTCCTCTGATCAAAAAGAAGAAGGACAGGGCCCGGCCCATGTTTGTGTTGGCCCAGTTGAAGCAGCGCTATGGCCGCAACCAACAGGCCATTGACCTTTTCGAGGACGTCGTCAAGCTCAAGACGCCTTATGAAATGGAGTTTCAGGCCCGAATGCAGCAGGCCTTGGCCTATGACAGAAGGGGGGGGAGAAGTGAGGAAATCCGCGACCTGTTCTTCGACATGCTCGACGACGACAAGAACGAAGAGTACAGGGACCAGGTTTTCTATGCCTTGGCTCAAATTGAGTTGGAGGAATTGAACCGCGAAGAGGGAATGGAGTATTTGCGGGATGCGTTGGCTGAAGACTCCGGAAACCGCAGGCCCCGCATGAAGAGCTTTTTGGCCTTGGCAGACCTTCACTTAGAAGACCGTTCTTATGAATTGGCCCAGGCTTACTACGACAGCACGTTGGCCAACATGGACGAGGACCACCCCCGTTATGCGGAGGTGCGCAACAACGCCAAGAGTTTGACAGAGCTTGTGGAGCAGTTGATTGTGATCGTGCGGAATGACAGCCTGAGGGAACTCTGTGATTTGGATGAGGACGCCCGGTTTGCGCGTCTAGAAGACATCATTGATGGACTCAGGGTGGCACAGGAAGAGGCCCAGGCAGAAGCGGAACGTTTGGCAGAAGAGGCTGTTCAGGCCAGTTTCAATGGCCCGGGCAGTGCCACGGCATTTTGGCCCTACAACCCGCGTCTCAGAACGGCGGGACAGTCGTTCTTTTTGGACCGCTGGGGAGACAGGGTTTTGGAAGACGATTGGAGGAGAAGCCGCAAAATGGCCGCGGCGTTCGGGACGATTGAAGATGTAGCCGACGATGTGGCTTCAGTGGACCTGTTGTCAACAGGTGGCGAGCTGCCCACCCCCGAAGAGCTGATGGAGGGCTTGCCGTGCGAAGAAGAGCAGCGGGCTGATGCCGATGTAGAAACGGCAACAGCGGTGTATCAAAGCGGCGTCATCTACAAGGAGAAGCTCGAAGACACCGACAATGCCATCGAGGCGTGGTTGGATTTATTGGACCGGTTCGAGGAGAGCGGAGAGCACCCACTCGCCCATTATCAATTGTACCGGACCTATCTGTTTTTGGAGGAGACGGAGAATTACGCCAATCCCTTTTGCAGCACGTGCAACTCCCAGTATTGGGCGGATCAGATTTCATTGCGCTACCCCGACAGTGAATGGGCGCAACTGGTGGAGGACCCTGACTTTGTGGACTTCGAGGAGCAACGCAGGTTGGACGAGCTTGCTGCTTATGAGGCCCATGTCATCCGGTATTATTCTCAGAAGGACTACCAGCAGATCCTCACGGAGGTGAATGCGACCTTGGATACGGTACCCAACCACACGCAGGAATGCCGGTACCGCTTTTTGAAGGCGCAGTGCATTGGATGGTTGGATGGCCGTGCACGCAGCCGCGACAACTACATCGAGGCCCTCAAGGATGTGGTCGCCAGTTGTGACTCTACCGAGCAAGGGGTGGCTGCGCAGGAAATTCTGGCTGGCTTGGGAGCAGGGGAGAAGGCCAAAAAAGCCAAGGACGACGGGGGCGTTCCGACCATGCCGGAAATGGGCAATTACTCGGACAAGCCCGTTTTGGAGCACTATTTAGGTGTGATCATACCGGTAAAAGACGGCGATGCAGAAGGCACGAAAGCCGCTTTGTCTGACTTCAACAGGCAGTTTTTTGCCAGCAAGGAACTCAAGGTGACGAGCAATTTGTTGGACCGCGAGAACCAGTTGGTGTTGGTCAAGCAGTTTCCCAGAAAGGACAGGGCGATGGATTATTACCGGGTGCTCACCAGCAACCGGGAGTCCATGATTGACTTCAACACCAGCGGCTACAAGACCTTTGTGATCCATACGGAGAACTACGTGGAGCTCTTCAAGAGTAAAAATGTAGATGGATACCGCATGTTCTTCGACCAATATTATCTTCGGGAGTGAAAGCCTACTGAGGAAGGCTACAGGACCACACCAATTATGGCACGACAGCGCACCAACGAAGTTTCCCTTGAGCAGGGCATCAACCGCATTGTTGAGGGGACCCATATGGAGGGAACCATTCGCAGTGAAGGCAGCATTCGGATCGACGGCTCTTTTACAGGCGACATCCATACTGCGGGCCGATTGGTGATCGGAAAATCAGGGCGTGTAGAGGGCCGGGTGGACTGCATGGACTGCGAGTCAGAAGGTCTGGTGCTCGGTGAATTGCGGGTTGCTGGACTCTTGAGCCTCAAGGCGTCGAGCCGCGTCGATGGTGAAATCCAATACGGCAGGATGGCAGTAGAAGCTGGAGCTCAAGTGGTGGGCACCTGCAGGTTGGATGGAGAGCAAGATTTGCAGTTGGCCACAAAGGACCGCGGCACCAGAATTGAAGATGCCCAAGAGTCGCGCCTCCAACAATCCGCCTAAAGGAGACAAGGGGGTCATGCGCCACATGGGACTGGCAGCGACGCTTGCGGCAGGCATTGGCGGCGGAGCTTGGCTGGGCAGCTTGTGGGACAATGCTTCTGGGCACGACCCACAATGGGCAACCGCGTTGTGCGCAATGCTGGGGTTGGCCGCTTCTTTGACGGTTGTGTTTCAAGACATCAAACGATGAAATTTCACGTGATGAACGCGCTGACTGCAGCAGCGGGATTGATTTTGGTGTCCACCCTGGGGGAGCCCCTGATGACGGATGCTGTGCGGACGCCTCTGCAGGTGGTGGTGGTGGTACTCACGTTGGTGACCATTGTACTCGAGCGCCTGCTCAGGCCCAAAAAAGGGGTGACGCCTGGTGCGCTCGTGAGAAATGTGATGCTCGCTACGCTGATCAAAATGTTGCTGGTGATGACGGGAATCCTGATTTATGTGGTGTTGGACTTCCCAGACCCCAGAAACTTTGCAATCGCTACATACCTCCTGTATGCCGCATTTACTGCGATTCTTGTCGCAGAATCCATGCGCCATTCTGTGCCACCAACGGACGGCGTTTGATAGTTCTGTGCTCTCTGTTGCGAAAAGGCGATGGGGTAAGGAATACGGGGGCTATCTTCGCACCCAAATTCGCCAAGGCGATGTTCGATTTCACCTTGAACAACAAGGGCAACATGCAGTATTTGAAAGGGGCCGTCGCCCTGCTGTTGGGTTTTGGCCTGATGGGCAATGCCTTTGCGTCTTCGGCTGAAGACGGGAAACCGAACCCAGGCGATTTCATCATCCACCACATTGCGGACGCACACGACATCCACCTGTGGGGAGATGGACCTTCAGCGTTGCACATTCCGCTTCCTGTCATCTCTTATGCCCCGGGCTTTGGATGGGACGTGTTCTCCAGTTCTGCTTTGCTCCACCACGGTGAAGACCATGTCGACATGTCGGACCATGGAATGGACGGGACCCACGCGGACCACGACCATGCTTCAGGAGACGCACACGGACACGGTGGCGGAGGATACCACTCGCACGCAACGGGCCTGACCTACACCTTGGACGGCAACGGCATGCTGCACGCCGCTGACGACACTGGCCATGCTGTAGAGAACGTCTACGACCTGTCCATCAGTAAAAGTGTGCTGGGCATGTTCCTCGTCATTTTCATGATGTTGCTGATTTTTCCGCGCATCGGTTCTTCCTACAAGAAGAGAAAAGGCCAGGCACCAAAAGGATTGCAAAACGCTTTGGAGCCCCTCATCCTTTTCATCCGAGATGAAGTGGCGGTTCCAAGCATTGGCGAAAAGAAGGCAGACCGTTACCTGCCTTTCCTGTTGACCACATTCTTCTTCATTTTTCTCTGCAACCTGCTGGGCTTGGTTCCATTCATTGGGGCTTTTAATGTCACAGGAACTGTGGGGGTGACGCTGACCTTGGCAACGTTTGTTTTCATCATTACCACTGTATCGGGCAACCGCCATTACTGGGGACACATTTTATGGCCCCCGGGAGTTCCGCTTCCCATCAAGCTGATTCTGGTTCCAGTAGAGGTGGTGGGAATTTTGCTCAAGCCTGCGGTATTGATGATCCGTTTAACCGCCAACATTGGTGCTGGACACATCATCATCTTGGCCCTGACCTTCTTGATTTTCATCATCAGTGATTACGGCGCCAATACGGCCGCTGGAATTGGAACTGGAATTTTCTCTGTGGCGTTCATGATTTTCATGTACTTCATCGAATTGCTTGTGGCTTTCTTGCAGGCATATGTTTTTACCCTCTTGGCTGCGCTGTACTTCGGTGACGCCACCCAAGAGGCCCACCATTGAACACAACCTAAATCAACCCTAATCCTTTCCTTATGGAACTCGCAATGATCCTCATGGAGGCTGCTAACATCACCAAAGGCCTCGCTGGCATTGGTGCAGGTATCGCAGCCATTGGTGCTGGTGTCGGCATCGGTCGCATCGGCGGAAGCGCCCTCGAATCGATGGCGCGTCAACCCGAAATCAGCGGTGATCTCCGTGCGAACATGATTGTGGCTGCCGCTCTTGTTGAGGGTGCCGCTTTGTTCGCCATCATCGTCTGCTTCCTCGCAAACTGAACCAGGCGAGAGCCTCAGTTCCATGGAAGCGTTTCTGAATACCGTTTACGGTACTGTCTTTTGGTCAACCATCTCCTTTTTGGTGGTGTTGATCTTGATGCGGCGTATGGCATGGGGCCCGATTCTTCAAGGCTTGAAAGAGCGGGAGGAGGAAATCGATGGTGCCCTGAACAAAGCCAAAGAGGCCCGGGCAGAAATCGAAAACCTTCAATCCGACAATGAGCGTCTTCTGCAGGAGGCTCGGGCTGAACGCGACGGCATGTTGCGCGATGCTCGTGATATGGCAGACAAGCTCGTTGGAGATGCCAAGCAATTGGCCAAGGACGAAGGCGAGCGCATGATCGGTCAGGCCAAACAGGCCATCGATGGTGAGCGCGCCGCGGCCGTGGCCGACTTGAAAGCTGAAGTGGCGAAGTTGAGCCTTGAAATCGCAGAGAAACTGGTGCGCCAGGAGCTCAAAGACGAAGGGAACCAACAAGCCCTGATTGGCCGAATGATTTCGGACTCTAAACTGAACTGACCGAATGTCTGCTAGCTCTGTAGCCCGCCGATACGGCAAGTCACTGTTCTCTCTCTGTAAGGAGCAAGGGGCGGTGGATGTTGTGGAGCAGGACATGCGCGGCCTCATCGAAGCGATGAAGGAGAACCGCGAGCTGTCCGCAGTTTTGGCCAGCCCTGTTGTGCGCCCAGAAAAGAAGGAGGCCATTGTGACCTCTGTCTTTGCGGCGTGTCAGCCCCTCACCGTTTCCTTCTTGAAGCTTTTGGCGAACAAGGGACGGGCAGGGATGCTGGAGCAGATGGCCCAGGCATTTGTAGCGTTGGTGCGCGAAGAAAGAAACGTGGTCTTGGCAGAAGTCACGACCGCGGTTCCTTTGGACGACGCAAGGCGCACAGAAATCAATGCATTGATCGGCAAAATCCACCAGGGAGGGGTGGAATTGTCGGAGAAGGTGGATCCCACACTGATTGGCGGCTACAAGCTGCGGGTTGGTGATCGGATGATCGACGCCACGGTATTTGAGTCCTTGAGGACCATGCACCGAGACCTCACCAACAACCCATACGAACCGGCTTACTGAGCGTATTTCAACCTCATGTCCCAGATCAAACCCGCCGAAGTTTCAGCCATCCTGCGAGAGCAGTTGGCCGGCAATCAGACTGCAGCTGACCTCCAAGAGGTCGGTACCGTTCTCCAGGTTGGAGACGGGATCGCGCGCATTTATGGCCTCTCCAACGTGCAGGCCGGTGAGCTCATTGAGTTCGAGAACGGTGTACGTGGCATCGCATTGAACCTCGAGGAGGACAATGTGGGTGCGGTACTGCTCGAGCCTTCAGGAGAGCTCAAGGAAGGATCCTCTGTCAAGCGATTGAACCGCATTGCCTCCGTGAAGGTGGGCCGGGGAATGTTGGGCCGTGTGGTCAACACCTTGGGGGAGCCCATTGACGGCAAAGGACACATCGAGGGCGATCTCTTTGAGATGCCCCTTGAGCGCAAAGCTCCAGGTGTGATTTACCGCCAACCGGTAAACGAGCCATTGCAGACGGGCATTAAGGCGATTGACTCCATGATTCCCATTGGCCGTGGCCAGCGTGAGTTGATCATTGGAGACCGCCAAACGGGTAAGACGACGGTGGCGATTGACACCATCATCAACCAGAAAGAATTTTTTGATGCAGGCGAGCCTGTATTCTGCATTTATGTGGCCATTGGCCAGAAGGGCTCCACTGTAGCGGGCATTGTGCAAACGCTGGAAGAGGCGGGTGCCATGGCTTATACGGTGGTTGTGGCTGCTACTGCTGCCGACCCCGCACCTCTGCAGTTCTATGCACCTTTTACTGGGGCGGCCATCGGGGAGTTCTTCCGCGATACCGGCAACCCAGCCTTGGTGGTGTATGACGATTTGTCGAAGCAAGCTGTGGCTTACCGTGAGGTGTCCTTGTTGCTTCGCCGTCCTCCAGGACGTGAGGCGTACCCAGGTGACGTGTTCTATTTGCACAGCCGCTTGCTAGAGCGCGCAGCCAAGGTGATTGCCGACGATGGCATCGCACAGGACATGAACGACTTGCCGGAGAGCATCCGTCACATGGTCAAAGGGGGTGGTTCATTGACGGCGCTGCCCATCATTGAGACGCAGGCGGGAGACGTTTCAGCCTACATCCCAACCAACGTGATTTCCATTACCGACGGTCAAATTTTCTTGGAGAGCAGCCTGTTCCTTTCAGGTGTGCGACCCGCGATCAATGTGGGTATCTCCGTGAGCCGGGTAGGTGGAAACGCCCAGATCAAGTCCATGAAAAAGGTCTCTGGTACGCTGAAGCTTGACCAGGCACAGTATCGCGAACTCGAGGCGTTTGCCAAGTTTGGATCTGACCTTGACGACGCCACCAAAGCGGTCTTGGACAAAGGCATGCGCAACGTGGAGATTCTCAAGCAGAACTTGAACTCTCCTATGCCCGTTGAGGAGCAGACCGCCATCATTTATGCCGGTACCAAGAACCTCTTGAAGAGTGTTCCTGTAGACAAGGTCAAAGAATTTGAGTCGGCTTACTTGGACTATTTGCGCTCAAAGCATGCAGACACAATGGCCGAGTTGAAAACAGGCAAGTATTCAGACGGGGCTCAAAAGGTGATGGCTGAATCTGCTGCAGAAGTCAGCAAGCAATTCGCCGGCGCCTGAACGCACTGAACGATGGCTGGAGGTCTCAAGGAAGTTCGCAACCGCATTGCCTCTGTCGGAAGTACCCGGCAGATTACGCAAGCGATGAAGGTCGTTTCGGCGGCTAAACTGCGCCGTGCACAAGAGGCGGTGACCCAGATGCGTCCGTATGCCGAAAAGCTTCAGGAGATCTTGGTCAATGTCAGTGGGTCGATGGAGGCTTCCGACAATCCTTACGCCATAGAGCGGGAGACCAAAAACGTGCTGTTGGTGGCGATCACATCAAACCGAGGTTTGTGTGGTCCATTCAACAACAACGTCATCAAGATGGCGAAGGAGCGCATTGAGTCGCACGCCGCATCCAACGTCCATGTTTTGTGTCTTGGCAAAAAAGCAGGAGATGTGTTCCGCAAGACGGACCATTTCACCACGCTGACGCTGGGAGACCAGCCCCATGAAATTTTTGACCGTTTGGACTTCGCCAACACTTCTGAAGTGGCGCAGGCTGTGATGGATGCGTTCACTGGCGGTGGGTATGACAAGGTGGAGTTGATTTACAACCGGTTTGTCAATGCGGCAGTGCAGGACATTCAGTGCGAGCAGATGTTGCCCATCGAACAGGTGGCCACAGAAGGAGATGCTGCGCCCCGGGAGGTTGACTACATCTTCGAGCCAAGCCAAGAGGAAATTGCAGCCAACATTGTGCCGAACACGCTGAAAATTCAGCTGTACAAGGCACTGCTCGACAGCCATGCTTCTGAGCACGGAGCGCGGATGACGGCCATGCACAAGGCCACTGAAAACGCTGGGGAAATGCTGCGCGAATTGAAGCTCAGCTACAATAAGGCCCGTCAGGCGGCCATTACCGCAGAAATTCTCGAGATTGTGGGCGGCGCGGAAGCGCTCGAAGGATGATCCCACAAGCTTGATTAGACTCTCTTTACGACAACGGCTCTTTTTTGCCATGCTGGGCGTGGTCTTGTTGGGATTCCTCCTGACAGGCGCGGCAACGTTCATAGGGTTCGCCCGTTTGGATGAGGATTACAATGCTGCGCGCTTGATCCGAAAGGAGGAGGCCGTGGCCCGAAGCCTCCGGTTTGCCTTGGGCGGTGCTGTAGGTGACACAGTGGAGGCCACATCCTTGAGTTGGACCGTAATGCCTGGGGCTTTTGCGGACCGCATCGTTGAGATTCAAGAAGTCCATGGTTTGCCCCTTGCGGTGTACCGATTGGACGGCAGCTTGTTTGTTACGTCTTCATTTGACCACCCCGAGGCACAAGGCTTTGCCGTAGACGCTGACCCTGAGGTGCTGATTGCTTTGGCACAGGGGGTGGACCGATTGGAAGTGCCCATAGGAAATGGAGACTTCATCGCGTATTGGTACCAAACCAACGCGTCCAATAGACCTGTGGCGCTGGTGGCGCTGAGGTATGCCTCTCGAAGCTTAGAAGCCGGTGGGCGACGTGACCTGTTTCAAAACCTGGCTGGTGTCTTTGGACTGGTCTTTATGGCGGCAGCGGGCTTGGCCTTTTTATTGGCGCGTTCTATTTCTAGGCCGCTGTCACGGTTGGGAGGATTGATGGAGCGCATGGACGTATCCAAGGATGCGGCTTTTGAACCGCTGCGCTATGCCGCTGGCAGGAGCGATGAGATTGGGGTGTTGGTGAACCGATACAACCGCATGGCCGAAAAAGTGCGCAGGTCGGCAGCGGCCTTGGCCAAATCTGAGCGTGAGAGCGCTTGGCGTGAGATGGCCATGCAAGTGGCACACGAGATCAAGAACCCATTGACACCCATGAAGCTGGGCATACAGCAATTGGAGCGCAGGGCCCAAGATCCTGCGACCACCCCAGAGGATTTAAAGGCGCGCTTCATGATGCTGTCCTCCACACTGCAAGGACAAATTGATGTGCTGAGTAGGATTGCGGGTGAGTTCAGTACGCTGGCCAGGCTGCCACAGGAAGACATGAAACCGACTTCGATTCGGATGGTGCTGGAGCAAGTGGTTGGACTGATGGAAAAGCCGGATGTGGGCCCGACGTTGGTGATGTCAGGCGACGTCTCTGTGGTGTGTGATGCAAACCAGTTGAGTCGGCTTTTTCAAAACCTCGTTTTGAACGCGCAACAGGCTATAGGAGCCGGTGAAGGCAAGGTGACCATAGAGGTGAAGCTTGACCCGTTGGTGGTGTCGGTTCATGACTCCGGGCCGGGCATTCCAGAGGAATTCATTGAAAAAGTATTTGAGCCTCAGTTCACTACGCGGGGCAGTGGAACGGGGTTGGGCCTGTCCATTGTGAAGGCGATTGCTGATCGACATTTCATAACAATTGAATGTCAGTCAAACCCTGATTTTGGTGCTTCATTCCTGCTGGCTTGGCCGGCGTAATTGAGGTTATCAACACAGCCTTAGGGGATTATAGGTTGTTTCTTACATGGAGTTGTGGGGTCGAATGGTCGTCATTTGCGATTGGCGACATTTTTGCCAAAAACCATTAAACAACTCAAATACAATAACGCAATGAGGAACCAACTCCTACTCCTGTTGGCTTCGTTTGCCTTCGGTGTGTCTGCGGCTATGGCCCAGTCAGTATCCGGAAAGGTGACCGACGGCGCCAATGGTGAAGGCTTGCCCGGTGTGGCGGTCGTTGTCGTAGGCTCCAACACGGGAGTCATATCAGATATGGACGGTGTGTACCGCATTCAGGCGGCAACCGGCGACGTTTTGTCTTTCAGCTTTATCGGCTACAACACCGTCCGAAAGGAGGTGAACGGTGCTTCAATGGATGTGTCCATGGAAAGCGGTGTTGCCTTGGATGAGGTCGTCGTTACCGCTCTCGGTGTGAGCCGCGAAAAGAAAGCGCTGGGCTACTCGGTTCAAGAGCTTGGAAACAGCGCCTTTACCGATGCCAAGACCGAAAACGTGGTGCGCTCACTCACGGGTAAGATTGCCGGTGTTCAAGTGACATCTGGTACAGCCATTGGATCTTCTTCGAAGGTGCTTCTTCGCGGTGCCAGCTCGATCACGGGAGACAACCAGCCGCTCTTCGTTGTGGACGGAGTACCGATGGACAATGCCGATTACTCCAGTGGAAACACCCAGCGTTCGGTGGGTGGTTACGACTACGGCAATGCCATTCAAGACTTGAACCCAGATGACATCGAGTCAGTGTCGGTCTTGAAAGGACCAGCTGCTGCTGCCCTCTATGGGTCGCGTGCCTCGAACGGTGCGATTGTTGTCACGACCAAATCCGGCAAGGGCTACCAGTCCAGCGGGAAGCGTGGAATTGGCATCAGCGTGAACAGCGGTGTGGCATTCAACAACGTGTATGTCTTGCCAGACTATCAGAACAGTTATGGTGGTGGCGCTGGAACAGCGTGGATCGACACCATTGATGGAAACTTCATTCCCGATTATGGATATGACGGAAGCTGGGGTCCCAAACTGGACGGCACCATGGTGCGCCACTGGGACAGTTGGTACGATTACGAAGGAGACGCTGACTTTGGTCAAACGCGCGCTTGGAGCCCAACCGAAAGTGATGTGTCCGAGTACTTCCAGACGGGTGTGACCTTGACCAACAATGTCAGCGTGACTGGAGCAACGGACGAGAGCGCATTCCGCTTGAGCTACACGAACCACGACCAGACAGGTGTTTATGAGAACAGTTCACTTGACCGCAACACCCTGAGCTTCTCAGGAAGTCAGCAGGTCAGCGAAGACCTCGAGGCGAGTGTTTCAATGAACTACGTTCAATCTCAAGGAAACGGCCGTCCTCAGACAGGTTACGGAAACTCCATTATGTCGCAGTTTACCCAGTGGGGACAGCGTCAGTTGAGCATGGACCGCTTGCGCAACTACAAGAACGCAGACGGAAGCCACAGAACGTGGAACCGCAACAGCGTGACGGATGCAAGCCCTCACTATTGGGACAACCCTTTCTGGGAGCGCTACGAGAACGTTCAGAATGACCAGCGCGACCGTGTGTTTGGTAACATCACGATGAAGTACAAGATCAATGACGTGTTCAGCCTCATGGGCCGCGCACTGAGTGACTTCTACATCGACCGCCGTGAAGAGCGTGTGGCTGTGGGTGGTGTCAACGAGAGCTCATACAGCGAGTCTACACGACAGCTCCAGGAGACCAACCTCGATGCTTACTTGAACTTTACGGACGACTTGAGTGACGACCTCAACCTCACGGGTTTTGTTGGTGTCAACCAACGTATCCGGAATTACAAGCGTTTGAACGCATACACACTCGGTGGTCTCAACACCCCGGGATTGTATACCGTGAACAATGGTGCCGACGGATATGAGGTCGGTGACTTCACCAGCAGCAAAGTGGTGAACTCAGTATTGGGAAGTGCCAGCTTTGGTTACAAGCGCAAGTTCTATGCGGACTTTACGGGCCGCAATGACTGGAGCTCTACGTTGCCCGCGGCGAACAACAGCTACTTCTATCCTTCAGCTACAGCGAGCTACATCTTGAGTGAAGACCTCGACTTGGACGCTGTGAGCTTCGCTAAGGTTCGTTTGGGATGGGCCCAGGTCGGCAACGACACGGATCCCTACCGCACCGCTACGACCTATGCGGTCAACACCAACTTTGGAAACAGCGGTTCTGCCACCGTTCCGAATTCACAAAACAACCCGAACCTGCGTCCTGAGAAGACCAGCAGTTGGGAGGCTGGTTTGGAGCTGAACCTGTTCTTGGACAAGATTCGCTTTGACTTCACCTACTACAGCAGCACGACGGAGGACTTGATCTTCAACGTACCCGTGTCTGCTTCTAGCGGATACAGCAGTGCTGTGCTCAATGCAGGTAAGACCAGCAACAAGGGAATTGAGATGAGCTTGGCGGCGACGCTGGCGCAGACCGACGACCTCCGTTGGGACATTGGCATGAACTTCGCCAAGAACCGGAACGAGTTGCTTGAACTTGCCGACGGCATCGAAAACATACGTTACACAAGCCTCTTTGGTGTGACACTTGAGGCACGTCCTGGACAGCCTTTGGGCACGTTCTACGGATATGACTACCAGTACGACGACAGCGGCAATAAGCTGGTTGACGACGACGGTTACTACCTCAGCTCTGATGAGGTTCAGCCACTTGGAACGATCCTCCCCAACTTCACAGGCGGTGTTTACACCACCTTGGACTACAAGAACTTGAGCTTCTACGCTTTGGTGGACTTCCAAGACGGAGGCTCATTGCACAGTTACTCCAACCAGTGGGGTAAGTACTCCGGTACTTTGGCTGAGACCGCCATTGATGCTGACGGAAATGACATCCGTGACCCCGGTTTCGCTGGTGTCGTTGTGGACGGTGTAAACGCCACTACAGGAGCCGAGAACACAGTGGCCATCAATCCACAGTCGCACTTCTTCTACAACCAGGGATACATCATCCATGCTGCAGACCAGTATGACGCCAGCTTTGTGAAGCTGCGTGAGATGCGTTTGGACTACAGCTTGCCTGCGGACATGGTTGAGGGGTCTCCCTTTAGCAATGTGAGCATTGGTGTCTTTGGCCGCAACCTGGCCATCCTGCACAAGAATGTCCCGCACATCGACCCAGAGGTGGCCACATCGGCCTCCAACATTCAGGGCTTTGAGGGCGGTCAGCTTCCTGCGGAGCGTACGATCGGTGTGAACGTCAAGTTCGGCCTCTGATTCTCATCAATCTGGAAAAAATTAGGATATGAATAAGAATATTTTCTTTCTCGCCGCCCTCTCCGTTGCGGTCGCCTTCACAGGTTGTACCAAGGATTTTGAGGACATCAACAGCAATCCAAACGAGCCCGCTTCGGTTTCGCCAGGCTTCTTGCTGACATCTGCTCAGAAGTCCATCATGGACCGCATGACCGACTCATTCTGGGGCAGCCGCCGCGGCATGCAGCTCGCGCAGCACTGGTCTTCTAACCAGTACTCCAATGAGAGCCGTTACCAGTTCCGTACAGAGGTGACCAACAGTTCTTGGTCTGGATTCTACGCCGGTCCTCTTCAGGACTTGCAGCAGATCATTGACCTGAACACGGACTTCGCCGATGACATGGCTGGTTTTGGGTCGAATGGAAACCAAATCGCAGTGGCGAAGTTGCTCCAGGCATGGAGCTTCCAGATGCTCACTGACGCTTGGGGTCCCATCCCGATGTCTGAAGCACTTCAGGGTGTACTCAACACAACGCCGAGTTATGACAGTCAAGCCGCGGTTTATGCTGGCATTATGGGCTTGATCAATGACGCCATGTCTTCAATGGACGATGGTGCAGGCCCTCAGGGCGATCAGGTTTACGGCGGAGACATGATGATGTGGGAGCGCTTTGCGAACACCCTCAAGTTGCGTGTGGCCATGCGGATGTCGGATGTAGATCCTGCAGGAGCAAAAGCCGCTGGTGAGGCAGCACTCGGTGGTTCTATCATCGATGACAACATGTACAACGCTCAGTTTCCGTACATCGATGCTGCACCGAACAACAACCCCGTGAACGAGGACTACAAGACGCGAAATGACTTTGCGGCTTCCAACACCATGGTGGACTGGATGACGGCGTTGAACGACCCAAGAATGGGGGTGTACTTCAGCCCAAATTTGGAAGGCAACTTTGTGGGTGAGGTGTATGGATTGGACGAAGCCAATGCGGCTTTGACACCAAACGATGCTGTATCTCAGCGTGGTGCTGCTGTTTTGGCTGGCAACTTCCCAGGCGTCTTTTTGGATGCCGCACAAACACACTTCTTGGTGGCTGAGGCAGCTGAGAGGGGATGGGGCAGTGGTCTCGACGCTGAAGCTGCGTACAATGCGGCCATTACATACAGCATGCAATGGTGGGGTTTGACCGACGCCGACGCGATCAATGCCTACCTCGGACAGGCAGACGTTGCATACTCAACGGCTGCCGGTGATTGGAAGCAGAAGATTGGTTCACAGAAGTGGGCCGCACTTTACATGCAGGGCCATGAGGCCTGGGCAGAGGTGCGCCGCTTGGACGCTCCAACGCTCAATGCTTGTGCAGACGGCCACCTTGGTGGTGACGGAAGCGTGCCAGCACGTTTCCAGTATCCTTTGGACGAGCAGACTTTGAACAACTCAGGTTGGGAGTCAGGTGTAGGGGCACTGAGTGGCCCTGATGCGCTCGAGACCAAACTCTGGTGGGACGTGAACTGAGGTTCACCTGCGATTCACAACACTTTAGGAAAGGCCTGCCCGTTGGGGCGGGCCTTTTCATTTTCGATGTTTTTGCGCCTTTTCTAGAATCTTAGGCGATGATCCCTAGAGCGCCTGAGCGCTGACCTCTGCGGGGAACCAAACAGGCCTTGATGGGGAGGCGTCGTTGACGATGGGCGCTATCTGTAAGGCCAACAACCCGGGGCCTTCTTGTAGGCCCTCAGGGACGCACAAGAGCTCTGAAATGGTGGCGTTGGGACGAGGGCTTGACTCTGGCCCAAAGAAGGCGTTGTGGGCGCGCAAAGCCCCCCCGTCGACTTCTTGATCGACGCTGGGCAAATCAATCAGCAGGTGTTCGATTTCTAGCGCGCAGAGCTTCTCAGCAAACCCTGCTTCTAGGAACGGCGGATTGGTGTCACTCCAATCTCTGTTCACCTCGGCATTGGTGCACTTCAGGATGATCGCTTGGGGCTTGTATGCTTGGATTTGCTCCATGCTGGATGTCAATGCAGAGAGGGGGACCACCCAGTCGTTTCCTCGGCTTTCGGGCATGGCGTGAACGAGGAATGCGGGCAGGATAAAGGGGAGCGCTGAAGAGCGTGCCCTGGCATCGATGGGTTGGAAGACGTCGTGGATGTGTTCACGGGTCTCTGTATGCGTGCCGTGGGCGTGTGGATTGAAGTTCAAATCCCTAAAATTCACGGCGCCTCCTTCGGCGACCGCTCCGACCCAATGTTCGGAGCGCACAGGCTCGAGGGTGGCAGGGCCTTTGTACCAAGCGCGTGGCAATCCGCTGTGGGGATTGACGGGAACACTGAGGTCTACAGGCTGGCCTGAAGCCGACCAAACGTGCCCTTGGTGGTCCAATGATATGCGGAGCGTCATGCGCACAAGTTCCACCGCAACTGGGGTTGATACAAAAGAAAAGCCCCGCCGGTGAGGGCAGGGCTTTTCGAAATGGGGTGGACTTCCGATTACTGGAAGAGGTATCCGAGGCGGAGTTGGGCTTGGAACTGTGTTCCGAGTCCACCAGCTTGCTGGCTACCTGTCCAGAATGGACGGTCGTTGATGTTCGCTGGGTGCTGTCCGCTGTAAGCGTGTCCTGCGAGGTCTACACTGCCCTGAATGGGAGCAGGCATCTCGGTCAAGTCGCTAGGGTCAACGGCGTTCTGCGTTCCCCAGAAGAGGTTGTAAGCCACATTGTCGGTAGCTGCAATCTCCATGTCGTTCACCTTTGAGCTCATGAAGCCGAGTCCGGCCTCTGCTCCGATGTAGAGGTAATCGGTGAGGTAGGCGTCAAAACCAGTCACGAGACCGAGCTTGAACATGCTGGCGCTCTGGCTGATGGTTTGTGTCCAAACGATGTATTGGTCTTGGTCACCCACCTGGTTCTCGTCGTCTGCACTCCAGAACTCCTGCTCCATTGAAGAGCTAGAAATGCCGTAGCCGATTTCGAAGCCGATGTATGGGCTCAAGCGGTCACCTCCTGCATCGAAGTGCTTCTCGTAACCGGGAGCAATCATGAAGGTGGACGTGCTGTAAGTGTCATACAGGTCTGGGCTTGGAATCTCATCGTCACCAGAGGTTACGTAAGCACCTGCGATGGCTGGGATACCACCACTGAGGATCGTTCCATCAGGCATGGCAGCGAAGTAAGGTGTTGGACGACCAACGCCGTTGAAGTCAAACTCACGGAAGCCAATGGACTTCTCATTAGAGTTATTGAAGGTCAGGCTCAGGCGGAATGCTGACTCTTCGTCAGTGAAGTTCCGGTACTTGATGGTGGTGCCATCAATGGGTGAATCACCGAGTGGGGTGAATTGAAGTTCAATGTTGTGTTCGCCTCCGAATTGCTTCTGGGCGGTGGCCGAAGTGGCGAACAAGGCAACGAGTGCCAAGGCGGTCAGGATGTGCTTCATCTCGAGGTTTCAAAATTTTTCCGAGCGCAAGAAAAGCAATTCCCCGTTAGTACTTGAACATATCCACGTCTTTTCCACATAACACCCTGTTGAAGCCCTGCTAATCAGGCAAATAATTTGGAACCTCTATGGGGAAATTGTGGCGAATCGTCCGGATTTTCGTGAAATGTTGGAGCCCTTGCACCCCCTTTTAAGACAGGCATTTGACCCTGAGCGATTTCTGCGCTTGGGTGAACAGGTCTTGCAAGACACCTTCAAGCACCTTCAGGACAGCCAGGGCCGCACCCGAGAAAAGTCCATGCCTTGGACACCTCCTGAAGACGAAAAGTCCTTTTGGGAAGCCCGTCTGGATGCGCCCGAAGGCCTGGTGGACTTGCTCAGGTTGGTGGCCGATCGCTCAAACGGGCTGCAAGACCCGCGCTACATGGGCCACCAGGTGGCGGTCCCCTTTCCGGACGGTGCCTTGGTGGGCTTGGTGACAGACTTGCTCAACAACGGCGGCGCCATTTACGAGATGGGGCCTACGAACTCTGCGATGGAAGAGGTGCTGATGGCGCGCATTGGTCAGATGATGGGGCTGCCTGCAGGTTGCGGTGGGATTTTGTGTCATGGAGGGACATTGGCCAACCTCGTTGCTTTGTTGGCCGCCCGGAGGAAGGTAAATCATGGAGGGGCAGACGTCTGGAATGATGGTGATGATGGCCGTGGTGCCGTTTTGGTTTCCAATCAAGCGCACTACTGTGTGGATCGAGCTGTTCGGATCATGGGGTGGGGTGCCGAGGGAGTAGGCTTGGTTGATACAGATGACCAGCACCGGATAACACCATCGGGGCTGGAGACCGCCATGCAGGACATGAACAAAAAAGGGCGCAGGGTGGTGGCGGTCGTAGGGAGTTCTTGTACGACCAGTTCTGGTGCATTTGATGACCTGGAGCTGGTGGCAGACTTTGCTGAACAGCACGGTTTGTGGTTCCATGTCGATGGTGCGCACGGGGCACCAGCCGCCTTCAGTGCGCGGCACAAGCATTTGTTGTCAGGCATGGAGCGCGCTGACAGCGTGGCCATGGACTTTCACAAAATCATGGGGCTTCCAGCCCTGTGTACCGGCTTGTTTTTTCGCCAGCAAGAGATGAGCTTTCTTCCATTTACGCAGTCGGCAGAGTACCTGTGGAGTGATGCGGAAGACCCAGAGTGGTGGAATTTCGGCAAACGCACGTTTGAGTGCACCAAGCGGATGTTGTCCACGCGCGTGGCTGCCGTGCTGGAGGAGTACGGTCCGGAGATATGGGGCGTGCTTGTAGACCGGCTCTTTGGACTCGGGAAGGAATTGGCTGAGCGCATTGAGGCGCGCAGCGGTGGCGGGTGGCAGTTGGCCATGGAACCCGAGGGCAACATCGTTTGCTTTCGCTACTTGCCCCGGGACTTTAAAGACACGAATGCAGAGAACGCTTTTACGCAGCTCTTGCGTCAACGGCATCTAGAGGAGGGACCTCAATACATGGTTCAAACCAGGTTTGACGGCAAGGTGTGGTTGCGCTGCACCTTGATGAACCCACTCACCGAACCACAGGATATGGCGGGCTTGTTGGACAGGATAGAAGAGTTGGCCCAGGAACTCTAGCGCAGCGGTTATTCTACCGTTACGCTTTTTGCGAGGTTGCGGGGTTGGTCCACATTGCGATCGAGTTTGACCGCGATGTGGTAGCTCAGAAGTTGAAAGGGGATGGTGGTCAACAGCGGCACGAGGGCATCGTCGGTTTTGTGGACTTCGATCACAAACTCGGCCATTCCTTTTACCTCCTTGTCACCAGCAGTGACGATGGCGATGACGCGCCCTCCGCGGGCTTTGACCTCCTGAATGTTGGATACAACCTTGTCGTAGTGGGCGTCTTTTGTAGCCACAAAAAAGACCGGCATGTTCTCATCGATGAGCGCAATGGGTCCGTGCTTCATTTCCGCTGCGGGATACCCTTCAGCATGGATGTAGCTGATCTCTTTGAGCTTCAGCGCCCCTTCGAGGGCAACGGGGAAGTTGAATCCTCTGCCCAAAAACAAGGCGTTGGGTGCGTTTTTGAATGCTTCTGCGATGGCTTCGAGTTCCGGCTCTTTTTTCATCAAGGCCTCCACCTTTTCTGGAATGCCATTGAGCTCTACGAGGAGGCGGTTGAACCGCTGTTCGTCCAGGATTTCGCGCAGGCGGCCTGCCCGGATGGCAACCAGGGCCAGGACGGCGAGCTGGGCCGTAAAAGCCTTGGTAGAAGCGACGCCAATTTCTGGACCTGCGTGCGTGTATGCACCGCTGTGTGATTCGCGAGAGATGCTGGAACCGACAACATTGCAGATGCCAAACACATGGGCGCCTTTTTCCTTGGCCATGCGGATGGCGGCGAGCGTATCTGCCGTTTCCCCAGATTGACTGATGGCGATCAAAATGTCCCCCTTTCCAATGACAGGGTTCCTGTAGCGGAACTCGCTCGCGTACTCTACTTCGACCGGAATGCGGGCGAAGTCTTCGAACATGTATTCGGCAATCAATCCCGCGTGCCAACTGGTTCCACAGGCCACAATGATGAGCCGCTTGGCTTCTGTCCACATTTCCTTGTGGTCGTCGATGCCGGCCATTCGAATGGACCCATGCCCCAACCTCAACCTTCCGCGGAGGCAGTCTGCAATTGACCGGGGCTGCTCATGGATTTCCTTGAGCATGAAGTGCTCATATCCGCCCTTTTCGATGGACTCCATGGCCATCTCCAATTCGGTCACCACGGGCGTCACTTTGTGGTTTTTCGTGGTTCTGATTTTCAACCCACCAGACAGAGAAATGCGGGCGACTTCCTCATCTTCTAAGTAGACCACGTTTTTGGTGTACTCAATGATGGGGGTTGCGTCGGAGGCGATGTGATATTCACCGTCACCAATGCCGATGACGAGGGGGCTGGATTTGCGCGCCAACACCATTTCATCTGGACATGTGGTGTCAACCACGGCGATGGCATAGGCACCCACGACTTCGTTGAGGGCAATCCGTGTGGCTTCAAAAAGGTCGAGTCCTTCTGACTTCAGCAAGATTTCCTCGATCAAATGCACCAACACCTCGGTGTCGGTGTCGCTGTAGAAGGTGTGTCCGCGGTCTGTGAGTGTCTCCTTTAGGGCATTGTAGTTCTCGATGATGCCGTTGTGTATGAGCGCAAGGCGTCCATTTCCGCTCAGGTGCGGGTGGGCGTTGACATCGTTCGGAGGGCCGTGTGTGGCCCAACGTGTGTGGCCAATGCCCATGTTTCCTGTGGGGACTGCGCCTTCCATGTGACCCAAAAGGTCATCGACCTTTCCTTTGCGGCGGTGGTGTTTTAGCCCACCCTCTCGGGAGAGTACGGCAAAACCAGCACTGTCATATCCCCGGTACTCCAAACGCTTCAAGCCTTTGATGAGCAGGGGAAAAGCTTCCTGTTCTCCTAAATATCCTACGATGCCGCACATGCCTGCAAAGTTAGAGCT
>JAKMCX010000200.1 GCA_022428285.1 Flavobacteriales bacterium | reverse complement strand
GCATCCTTGCCCCACACCTGCGAGAACAACGACAAGGTAAACGCACGAACGACAGCGGCAAGGGTCATGGCCGCAACCGGTATCCAAACAAACTTGTGCAAAAGGCCAAGTGGGGCGGCCACAGCTGCTGCGAGGATGAGTGGGTCAAGCAATGCGTCGACCTCGAGCATGAGTCGGGATACTTGATTGTAGCGGCTTGCCGTGGAAAGGTGGCGGCGCTTCCGGCGCCAGCCTTCCCTCCAGTGAGGGGCAGGCAGGGCCCTATTGATATCAATTCCACTGGACGGAAACACCATGGATATGCGCAACCCTGAAGCAGCCGCTGCTTGAACAAATAGGTCGTCGTCACCACTGGCGAGATCAGCATGAGCGTCAAACCCTCCGACTTTTTCCCAAGCCGCCCGGTGGTAAGCGATGTTGCGTCCCACCCCCATGTAAGGGCGGCCAATTAGGGCTTCGCCGGTGTATTGAAAAGCCACGCGGATGGCATCAAAGTAGAGCAATTTTGGCCCCCCATCTGGGAGGCATACCCCCAGGGCAATGTCCAGGCCGCAAGGCGGTGATTCTGTAGGTTGCTCATCGGGGGATGTGGCCAGCAAGGCTTGCGCCATGGCCATGGCCCATTTAGGTCCCGGTGTGCAATCGGCATCGGTCATCACCAGTACCTCATGCTGAGCCGCCCGAATTCCCGCTGCCAAGGCGTCTTTTTTGCCGGACTTTGATTTGGGATGGTGGACGACCGTAATATCGGGGTCTTCGGCTGCTAGGGCGGTCAGCCATTCTCTGGTGCCATCATGAGAACCGTCGTTCACGACCAGCCACTCGACCGACCACAACGCTGGAAATTGCTGTCCTCGCCAGTGGGGCCAATTCGACTGCAATGCAGGGAGGTCATTGTGGGTGCAGACAATCAAGGTGACGCCAACCGGTTGTACTGGTCCCTTCTTTTCAGCATCGGCAGCAGTCAGTGGTGCAGCAGAGGGAGGGGCTTGAGCCCGGGCCGATGCCTTCCGAAGTGCCCGGTGCAAGCGCCAGTCCCAAGCCATTCTCAAGGCGGCGGGAAGGGCGGTCAAAACTGCGGTCCCGGTGTCCCACAGGTTGACCATGTTAAGGGGTGTAGGTGTAGTCGATCGGTTTCGGCCAACCATCTATAGACAGGTGCACCACGTCCTGTGTTGGGTCTTGGAAGCGCTTCAGATCAAAGGCATGACGGGCAGTAATCAAGGCTTTACCCATGTCGCCATTCGCGTTGTGGGTGATGCGCAATGGCTGTTGTCTGGGCAAGGATTTGGTGGCCGCACCATCCGAAATCAGAGTGAATTCGTGGGTGCGAAAACCCCCGCCATAACGCAGTTCGGCAACCAGGCTGTCTGAGTCCACCCTCAACGCCACAATGGTAAACGGGGCGGCCTCGGACAGGGAGGAAGAAGGCTCTGACGCAATTTCAGCAGCGCTCATGCCTTCTTTCTGGGCCGAACAGCCGACCAAGAGCATCGAAAGAAAAGGGGGCAGGAACAGAAACAGGCGCATGGTCAATCAACGCAGCAGACAGCGTATGGCGTATGTGGTCTCTAGGGAGGTCACGCGAAAAACGACCCAGCCGCGGGGGAGGTCGGAAACGTCGATGGTTTGCCTCCCAACATCGGAGAGGGTAGCCCCAGAAATGGAGCGTCCCAAAGCGTCATAAGCTTGAATAGACGCGCCCTCGGGTATCCCGTCGAGTTGCACAGTTGTCGTAGCAGGGTTCGGCCAAATGCGCACAGATGGGGCACCCTGATCTTCAACGGACATGGCGCTTGTGCAAAATTGTTCCAAGTCAGAGTCCGTAAATGTCCCTCCTGTGTAAACCACATCTCCTTCTGGATCAAAGACCGTAAAGCTGCCTTCTCCGTAATCACAGCACATTCCGTCCCCGTAGCTGTCGTCAACTTGCAAGATGTAGCAGCCTTCTTCGAGGCACATGGGGATGGTCACGACAGTGCCTTCTTGGTCGTCTTCATAAGGGCCTCCTGAGTATACAACATTGCCCAACCTACGGAGTTCCCAGGTGGTTTCGCTGCCGTACTCGTCGAGCACCAATTCAAACGAGAAGTCAAATGTGTCTCCTGCAAACGCAGTGAACTCGACGGTGGCGGCATCGTTGAAGCTGTTTTCGTCTGGCCCACCGTTGACTGAAATGACATAGACTTCCACCTCGGTCGAACCGTCCTCAGCCGGTATCCCGGGCAGCGCGAGCACCTCGTTCTCGTACTGGTCCAAATTTCCACTCCAATTGACCGTTTGCTCTGCACCGGAATCCACCGTGTAGCCGATGACCGCAGAAGTCAGGGGTGTCGTTCCAAAGTTGCTCAATGCCACTTCGATGGTGACCTCACCACCACCGCACAGAACGCCTTCAGGGGCGCTGGCAATGCCCACCCCCATATCGAGGGCAAAGCTAGTCACACAGCCAGCGCTGGGATATCCATCCAACACTTCAACGCCCAATCCGAGGGGGTCCAAGTGTTCCGTGATGCCGTTGTTGAAACTGACGCCCATGCGGCCATAGTAGTCAAATTGGCCGTTGTTGACATTGCCGGAGCAAGCAGCGGCCCCGCCATAAAGCTGGCCGATAATGCGGTGGTTTTGGTCAAATAAAGGCGATCCGGACGACCCACCTTCGGTGACGCCATCTTCCCATGCATCGATCCACCAGACGGCAGCACCTGCTGCATTGTCGTGATAAGGGGCGTCTTCTTCAATGCAGATTTTCTTGAGGTCACCGGAAGGGTGGTGGATGCCCGTCGCACTTTGCACATTTTCGGCGTCTGTACCGTCCCATCCTGCGAAGAATACGTCGTAGTTCTCCGGTGGTGTTTCGTCCAAAAGCAACAGGCCAAAATCAGAAGAACTGCTGTTGGACAGCAGTTCTGCACCGCTCACTGTTTGATTGGTTGGTCCATTGTTGCCCTCACATCCCTCAGTTTCATGGTTGAAGTAGAAAGTCCAGTTGGCCACGCTTCCACCAAGGCAGTGGTTGGCGGTCAAGAACAGCGGAGCGCCATCCTGAGCAGTGTTGTTGACCAATGCACCCGTGCACACGGCAAATCCGCCTTGGATAATGAGCGCCACGGACCGCTTTTCGCACTGCCAGGTAGCTCCTTCAGGACAATTCACATTGATGTTGCAGTCCCCGCTGTTGCCAAATGGACCGCGTTGTTCTTCCATTGCGGCGGCGGCAACAGCGGCTTTGCCTGCTATGTCCCTGTATGCGTGTACCACTTGGTCGATGCGCAGTGAAACCGCATCTTCCATGCCCAAAGGCACCTGCATTTCCACCACAACGTTATCTCCTGCAACAAGCCCCGTAGCGAGGCCACCCCAGGACTTCATGTTCCGGTGATCGAAGCCGCCTATAAATTCCATTCGATCGGTGTTCCAAATGAACAGTTTGCCTCCTTTGGGGACAGAGAACTCTGAAAAGGAAAGGCTCATGGCCAGGGCACCTGGGGATTGAATCTGTGTCCTCCAAACAGCAGCCCCATTGATTTCAAGCCATTGGCCATGGTTCAATCCGATGTTCACGGGAAACTCTTCTCCAAAACGCCAAGGCGCGCTCTTGACAGCATCTGTGATGGCATCTGCGGCTTGCAATGCCTCAAGTTGAATGGGGGCCATGCGGTGGACAGGCCATGCTGGGTTGGCGATTGAGGTGCCTGGAGTGTTCCAAAATGGCAGGCCTCCGTGCGGGACTTGGGCCAAAATTGGACCGGTGAGCATAAAGCAAAAGCCGACAATCAGGGTGCGAAAGACATGGTTCATAAGGTGGTTTCTACTTGCAGGTAGTGGATAGACGCATTACTAGAACGACAGGTTGCAAGGTGGCTCAAGTAGGCCAATTGGCCACAGCCGCTTCCAAAGTAAATAGCTCGTCCCTTAAACGGGCCGCATCCATAAATGCCAGCTCCTTTGCTGCCCGCTCCATTTCTTTCTTGGTCCGGTTCATGAGCTTTTCCATGGCTTTTCGGTCTTGGGACTTCACATAGCTTGCCACGACAGGGTCTTCTAGGA
>JAKMCX010000197.1 GCA_022428285.1 Flavobacteriales bacterium | reverse complement strand
ACATGGGAAAGTGCGGCCTCGAACGCATCGGACTCAGCGAAAAAGCAGAGATGAACATCACAGAATGCAAGCGTTCCGATGCGGCGTGCCTGGTTTTGGGGGATGAAGAACATGGCATCTCGACCGCATCCTGGTCCGAATGTGATGTGCACTCGACCATCCCGATGAGCGGCAGCACAGGGTCGCTCAATGTGAGCGTTGCTGCGGGGATCGGACTGCACCACCTGCTCGCCTGAACAAGATCGAACCGATCGAAATAAGCTCTACCAACAGCGGCGTATTCTCGGTTAATTGAGAAAATTATTCGATAAGCTTGATTTTTTTGGTCGTTTTTTTATTTCTTTTCGTATATTTGATTCTTCACTTGGTCGTCGTTTTTCATTGATTGAGCCAAAATCAAAATGAAAACGTTATATGACGCACTTTCGCTACGTTCGCATTCAATCTCGAAGCCCCAAAGGTTTCGGGTCTTTTGGTACCCCAATTTCTCGTGTGATGCCTGCACGCCTACTCCTCATCGGATTCCTCCTTTCTACGACCCCCTTCTTTGGGCAGTCGTTCCTTCATTCCACCTGTGATTCCACATGTCTACCCGCATTCGACGCTGTGCCGGATGATGCGGTGGTCACCTGTGACGAAGCATTCCCGGATGTATCGGTTCCCAGCGCCTCTGCTTGCGCTGAATCGCCCATAGCAAATACGCCGTCGCTGACGATGGACGCCACATCTATCACGCGACATTCCGTCACGACTGCTATAGGAGACGGCCCCGACTGGGCCCTCTGGCTGGGTGGATTTGAAGCCAATGGACATGGTGCCAGTGATTATTTCGTCCCGCATGGAGACGGCATCACCTTCGAACAATACGCCAATGGTACGGCCCGCTTTACGGGTGAAATGGTCAACGACAGCGATCCCGACCAACGGTTTGAACTGAACGTGTTCCTCCAATACGGCCAGGATTACGAAAGCTGGACCGCCCAAGGCCACCTGCCAAAAGACGATTTGGGCCTCGAAGCTTATGAGGACTGGACTTACTACGAAATGGTCGATACCCTGAGCCACTTGATTGGCCGTGGCGATTTCGAAGGAGACATGCTCTACTTGGACCACATGCCCGCAAGCCGGTTGTTTGGATACCAAGTGGGTGACCTCGGAGCGAACAACCGCAATGAAAACCTCGGTGTGAGCGGATGGTTCTGGTACCGCGGCATCATCGGCGGTCAGGACGTGTTAGGAACTGGCGACGTCAATGCCGATCTGGAGGACACGGTCATGGATGGTCCTGAATGCCCAATGGTCGAAGAGTCCCGCCAAGTGGCGATGGCTTGGAGCGCATGCGGCCATGACCTGATTGAATACACTTATGAGCGCATCGATGAAGAGGCGCCCTTGTTTGTAGACTTGCCTGCGCTCGAATCCACAAACTGCACCAGTTTGCCCGATACGGCTGGACTCGATGCATTTGAAGTATTTGATGCTTGCGGATCCCCTCTGACTTTGTCCAATGTCGACTCTGTTGCGGGCGAGCCCTGCGCTCAAATGGCTTACCGGACTTGGACGTTGACCGATGCCTGCGGCAACAGTTCAGACACCGTTCAAACCGTAGAGCTGGTCGACATTACCGGCCCCACGTTTGAACTTGAAGACACGACCATCGTCTGCGATGCCTGGGACAATTACGAGGCTTTTATCCCCAACTTCCAAGACGACTGCTCTCCAGCGGACAGCATCACTTGGATGTTTGCCGATACCGTTACTTCGGGCTTCTACCCATTCTACTTCACCCTCGATAGGGTCTACACTGCGACAGACCTCTGCGGGAACACCACTGCCGACACCATGACCATTTCGGTCATTGACACGGTGGCACCTACTTGGACGTTCTTGCCACCGGACACGACCATCTTGTGTGACGAGTGGGAAGATTACACGATCATACAACCCATTGTCGAAGACAACTGCGACCCCAACCCGGAAGGACCAGGGGGTGGCGGCGCCACGGACACCACCATTACGGAAGGTGAATGCTTCGGTGAGTTCATTGTGGAATTGACGTTTGAGTTCACGGACATGAGCGGCAATACCATCACTTATGTCCAGTTGATCGAAGCGGTCGACACGATTCCGCCGACCTTCCCTTACTTCCCACCAGACACCACACTGACGTGCGAAGATGAGTGGCCGCAGCCCAACGACGCACCGGTTTGGACCGCTACCGTCGAAGACAACTTCTGCCCATTCGAAGTCACATGGGAGGACTCCATTGCTGCCGGTGCTTGCCTTGGAACGGACACGCTGTTCCGCGTCTTTACCGCTGTGGACGACTGCGAAAACACCACCGTTCAGACGCAAACCATCATTCGCGTAGACACAATCGGACCTCTGGTGATTCTCACTCCTGAAGACAGTGTGATCGCATGTGGTGCACCGCTTCCCGAACTCGACTTTACAGCCGAAGACAACTGTTCCGGTGTGGACAGCACTTGGGTCACCGTTGACACCCTGGACATCACCTTTGGACAGCCTGTCACTACAGGATTTGAATCCTGCAACCTCGATGGTTTTGTAGCAGAGGGAGGTTCCATTTCTATCACCAATGATGCATTCGATGGCACCTGTGCCTTGAACATGCTCCATGCTGCCGGTGAGCCGAACCACAACTTCTATCCCGCCGACATCATGGCAGGAAGGGGCACTTACCATGTCATGGCCCGGGCAGATGGTTTTATCAGCGACAACATCATCGACATTCTCGGTGGTGACAATGCAGACGATGCTTCACTGAAGCTGAGCCTGCGTCCATTGGGCACTGACAACCCCGGCATTTCCTTGGTTGGATTTGGCATCGACGAAGCCACAGACGCCACGATGGATGTGGATGTCTGGTACGAAGTCGAAATTGTCATGGCCGAGTCTTCCATTGCGGTGGCCATCGATGGCACTGTCGTGTTGGAAGCTGCAGTTCCCGCTGACCTTCCAGAGCAGGGCCGGTTCAAGCTGTCCGCAGCTTACTCCGGTTCCTTCGACGACATGTCTTACCTGCCAGAAGACCCCTGCCCGGTGGTGGAGCGTCTGATGCGCACCGTCTACGCTATGGATGGATGCAGCAATGTGGCATCTGACTTCCAGATCATCGATGTGATCGACACGGTAGCTCCAGTGCTGCTGTTCGTTCCTGAGAATGCGGACATCGACTGTTCAGATCCTTGGCCATCGCCTTTGGATTCAGAACTGTTGATGGCCACTGCCGAAGATGCTTGCACGGATGTGCAGGTCACTTGGAGCGACGAGGTTGTTCCCAATGCTTGCCCTGGAAGCAGCACCCTCTTCAGAACCTTCACAGCTGCGGACGATTGTGGAAACACCACTTCCGCTGTGCAGACCATTGTACAGTCCGATGTGGAAGGCCCTCAGCCAGATCCTGCCCTGTTGCCCGCTGACACCTTGGTCAGCTGTGATGCTGTTCCTGCGACCTTGGACAGCGCCGCTTTCGGTGCAACGGACAACTGCAACACATGGACGTTTGCCGTGGTTTCCGACACCATTGCCGGAGACTGCCTGTTCAGCTTCACCCGGGTGGACACCTACACGTTCACCGACTGTGACGGCAACGCTACTGAATTCGTCCACCAAGTCGTGGTCGAAGATGTTACTGCGCCCACATTTAGCTACGTTCCGGCAGCGGACACCATCCCTTGCACGGAAGAATTCCCCCTCCCCACCGACGGAGAAGAATGGATGGCTCAAGCCGAAGACAACTGCAGCGGTGTGGCGGTCAGCTGGCTCGACGTGATCGCGCCCAACGCTTGCCCTGGAAGCAGCACATTGACCCGGACGTTCACTGCCGTGGATTCATGTGGCAACGCCACATCAGCATCTCACAGCATTGTGCAGGTCGACGAAGAAGCGCCCCAACTCGAAGCGTCCCTGTTGCCGCTCGATACGATCGTCAACTGTGACGACGTGCCTGGGACGCTGGACAGCCTTGCATTCGAAGTGACCGACAACTGCAACACTTGGACTTTTGGTGTCTCTTCTGACTCCATCCCCGGTGAGTGCGGCCCCACCTATGTGAGGTTGGACACTTACACCTTCACGGACTGTGACGGCAACGCTACGGAATTCGTGCACACTGTCACGGTGCAGGACACGACCGTTCCTCTGTTTTTGTTCTTCCCTTCCGACGACTCGTTGACGTGCACGGAGCCCTATCCCGCGCCCACAGATTCAGACCTGTTGATGGCCACTGCAGAGGACAACTGCAGCCTGGTGGATGTCTCTTGGGATGACCTGATCGTTCCCGGAGATTGTCCTGGAATCGACACTTTATTCCGGACGTTCACGGCTTTGGATTCATGTGGCAATACCACCTCACAGGTGCAGACCATGTTCCACTTCGACAACGAAGCTCCGGTGATCAATGTCTTCCCGAACGACACAACGATTGATTGCGACCCTGTCAATGAAATCGGGACGTTAGACAGCGCCTTCTTTGCTGTAGAGGACAATTGCAACCCTTGGACCTTCCAGGTTTCAACGGACGATGACCAACAGGAGGACAGCCCGTGTGACTACCTGCGTTTTGATACTTACACCTTCACAGATTGCGTTGGCAATGCCACGACTTTCGTGCACGTCATCACAGTGCAGGACACCACCGGTCCAAACATCACCGAGGAGCCTGCAGACCTCTACCTGATGTGCCCGCAGGAAGTGCCTGACTTCGATACAACCCTCCCGGTCAGTGAATGGATGGATGACGCCAACTTGGACATCACGGACGACTGCAATGGCGACCCTGCTCTCATGACGGCGACCTACGAAGATGACGTCACCGTGTTTGTCGATGGCACCCACTATACCATGACGCGTTCATGGGAATTTGTAGACCAATGTGGCAACACCACCTCCTACGATCAAGTGATCGATGTGAATGAGCCGCAGCCCATTCTGCCGAACGCATTTAGCCCTCCGGGCGCTACTGGAGGCAATGGTTTCAATGACACCTTCGTGATTGAGAATCTGGGCACCGAAGGTGAAGGAGCAACTTCATACCCCCCATGTAACTGGGGCGAAGACCCTGAATTTATCTACTTCCAGGTGTTTAACCGCTGGGGTGGCTTGGTCTACGAATCCGAACCAGGGGTGATGTACCGGAACGACTGGAGCGGCAAGAATTCGACCACAGACAACCAAGTTGTCGATGGCACGTATTTCGTCTTGCTGCGGTTTGAGGATGGCCGGAAGTTTGGCTCGTATGTAGATGTCC
>JAKMCX010000189.1 GCA_022428285.1 Flavobacteriales bacterium | reverse complement strand
TACCTCCGCAGGCACGATGAGCGTGCCGGCCGTCGCCGCCTGGATCTCCTCGACGGTCACGCCCGGTGCGCGCTCCACAAGGTGGAAGGCCCCGTCCCGGATGTCGAGCGCAGCCAGATTCGTCACCACCCGCTTCACGCACGCTACTCCGGTCAACGGCAGGGAGCACGACGGCAAGAGCTTAGAGTCCCCCCGCTTGTTGGTGTGCATCATGGCGACCACGATGTTCTCCGCAGAAGCCACGAGGTCCATGGCGCCGCCCATCCCCTTGACCATGCGTCCCGGAATTTTCCAGTTGGCGATGTCGCCGTCCTGACTCACCTCCATGGCGCCAAGAACCGTCAGCTGGACATGCTGGCCGCGGATCATGGCAAAGGAGGTGGCGCTGTCGAAATAAACCGCCCCGGGCAACGCCGTGATGGTCTGCTTGCCCGCATTGATGAGGTCCGCATCGACCTCTGCTTCTTCGGGAAACGGCCCCATGCCGAGGATGCCATTTTCGCTCTGGAATTCCACGGAAATCCCTTGGGGAATGTGGTTGGCCACCAGCGTCGGAATGCCGATGCCAAGGTTGACATACCAACCGTCCTTGAGTTCCTGCGCGATGCGCCGCGCGATGCCGTTCTTGTCCAACATGGTTCAATCCAAATGTAGCGCCCGCTCCACAAGCCGGCTGTAAAGGGCCTCTGCATCAGCCTTTCGCTGCGCATCCACCGGTTCGTCTGCAGACCGCTTCCGCTGATGTGGTTCCATTTTCGGTGCCGCGCCTTCCAGCCCTGCCTCTTCCATGACCGCCTGCAAGACTTCGACAGGTCGCCCGCTCCACATCTCATGGGACACCCACAACATGCGGTGCTGGTCCACCTTCAATGCATGGGAGTAATAATCCACCCAACGGTCCAGCCAATAGTCCAAGGTATCAGGGTCGCCCACAGACTCGGCATCAGGCTCAAAGCGAAACGGCTTGTGGCCCAACCCAAATTCGTGGTGGGCCAACCAATCCATGTAGGTCTTGACGAAGGGATCCTTCTCCTGCATGGCCGTATAGCGCCTTTGCATCGCCAGCAGGGACGCCGCATGCACCATAGGCTCACGGAACATCATGACCACCACAAATTCCCGGTTCAGCTCGCGCAGCCCTGGATAACGCAGCAAGGCGTTGTTGTTTTTGGCGAGGTATGTCTTGCCCTCCTGGCGAATGAGGCCCTGGTAATCCAAGTACGCGTTGTGGTCATCCGCTGACATGGCCTGAGTGACCAATGCCGTTTCCGAGATGTACGCATCGCCTGTGGTCAATCGAAAAAACGGCTCCTCCAGCGCTTCTGCAGAGGTGGCTCCAACCAGGATGCCGTCACCGTGGCTGCGCTCTTTCAACTCGGTCGACTTAGGGGCGTGAAAGCGGGCCCAAGTTCCAGGCGCAAGTACAAACGGCATGTTGCCATAATGGAGGCTGCTGAACGCTTCCGTTTCGAGCAGCCGCTGCATGAGACTCGTCGTCCCTGCACGGGCCAGCCCCGTAACCAAGACGAACTTTTCCCGAGGCTGACCGCCTTGCCTGCGCCACTGTTTGACTTCCCTGTCGTGCAGCCTGCGGTGCAGGTTCGGATTGTCCAAAGCCAAGCGGTGCAACAACTGATTCATGGGCGAATACGCCGAAGACCGTGGTTTGCCCTTGGGGTAAATCAAGCCGAGTGTGCCGCCCACAGAAAGGGCGACCAACCCCCCGATGCTGCCAAAAGCAGACAGGTTTATTTCTTGACCTTGGAGCCAATCAGCCCCCGCAGGCAAAGCCAGCATCACCGCGACGGAGACCCCTGCCCACATCAAGAATTGAAGAAACGAAACCAGCACCCGAGCGGTCTGGTTTTCCAATGCCTCCAATTTCTCGTCGCCATCACCGGGCTCCAACATGCCATCCACGAGCCGGACGCTGTCTTGGGCCAAACCGTAAAGCACGCCGAGCCTGCTGCGCAGCAGCCAAAAAGCCAAGTGGCCCCCCACGAAAATGAGGACGTACACCATCAGTCGACCGGAAACGAGGTCAGGACACGGGTCCAGTTGGGCAGGTGGTGATGGCCTCCGTGATGAGAGGCGTGCACACCGCGGTATTCCACGCCATCGGGGCCGAGCACCCACAACACACCAGAATTCTGCTCTTCCAGGAACCACCGGTCACCGGGCAAGGCCTCCTGCAGCCCTTCGCTGAAGGTCATGATGCCTTCGTCAAACATGGTCTCCCGAAACAGCGGCGAAAACGAACCTGTGGCCAAATCATACAGCGTGATTTCGCTGTGGTAGTGGGCCAATTCCAGTTGGTCCTTGGAGACGGGATACTTGTGCGCCTTGTTGGTGTAGACGCCCTTGTTTTCTTGGGTATTGTTATTGAAGATGGCCAAGGTGCTGTCGCCCACGATGTCCACGTCATGCTGTGCCGCAAGCGGGCCGTCGATGACCCGAACCACATCCCCGGTGGAAGGCCGAAACTGAACCACACACTGCAGGTTTCGAAAGCTCAAAAAGAGGTCGCCTTTTTGGAAGTGGTCCGTCGTGGTCAAGGCAGGCTCCACATCATTGAGGTGAAGGGGGTCTTGCGCATCTCCCGAACGCAGCACCAGGTGGTCCAAATCATTGGCCTTGAGCATCTCCGCCATGGAGTGCACCTCCAATATGTGCCCCGTCTCTGCATCGATGCGGGCCACACTGTTGTCGAGGAAGTTCACCGTTTTCTTTCCCATCACGTAGCGCCCCCGATACCCGATGTGCCGGCCGCCACGCTCCCATTGCATGGCACACACCCACAGGTCTCCGTTGGCCGCCCTGTTGATGGCGTGGTGAAAGCTCAGGCTGTCCTGCCGCCACATGAGGTTGGCCGCTGAATCCAGGCGAAACAAGGGCGCCCGGTTGGTGATGAAGCTCACCACAGACTTGTCTTCCAGAAGCAAAGGGTGGTGGATGCGCCAATGGGGCTTTAGCGGGCCGATGGAATCCGGCAACACCCACTGGTGTAGCTCCTCGTCGTTTCTGAGGTTGCGAACGGCCAAGGTGCGTCCTTCCGCCTCATTGGAATACACCGTGAGCGTGAGCAAGTCGTCTTCCAGCAGGTTCAGTGGCTCAAAGTCTTTGGGCGTGGGTACAAAGGTCTGGGGCAGGGTTTTCACCTCTTCAACAGACTGCTTGAATAGGTCGGGAAACCCCGAAAGGGCCTCCACAAAACCATTGGCCACGCCGAAATCTCTGTCCTGTTTGGCCCGGTGCTTGGACATCCAACCAAACACCGACAACACCGTCAGCAGAACCACGATCTGCAGGGCCACCTTAACTCCCCACTTGCCTTTGCCTTCGCCGCGCAGGAAGCGCTTGATCCTAAGCCACAGGATGAAACCGACGGCCGAGACGACGATGCCACCAATCAAGATGACCACAAGCGCACCAATGGTGACGCCACCTCCAGGGCCGATGTATCCAAACAAGTGGGACATCACTTCTGGCTTACGGTGCGCTGTTCAATGCGTTTCTCGAACGCTTCGCCTTGGAAAATGCGTTGCACAAAAATGCCGGGCGTGTGGATTTGATTGGGGTCCAACTCCCCCACTGGGACCAACTCCTCCACCTCTGCGATGGTGATGCGTCCAGCCATCGCCATGGGCGGATTGAAGTTCTTGGCGGTCGCCTTGAAGATGAGGTTTCCTGCGGTGTCGCCCTTCCAAGCCTTCACAATCGCGAAGTCTGCGGTGAGCGCCGTTTCCAAAATGTGGGGCTTGCCGTTGAACTCCCGGACTTCCTTGCCCTCGGCCACTTCCGTCCCGTGTCCGGCTGGGGTAAAAAACGCAGGGATTCCCGCTCCGCCAGCACGGCAGCGTTCGGCCAAAGACCCCTGAGGAATCAAATCCACCTCGAGTTCTCCAGACAACATTTGGCGTTCAAACTCATCGTTTTCGCCCACATAGCTCGAGATCATTTTGCGAATCTGCTTGCCTTGAAGCAGCAGCCCCAATCCGAAGTCGTCCACGCCTGCGTTGTTGGAGATGCAGGTCAGGTCGGTCACGCCGAGGCGCACCAACTCTTGGATGCTGCATTCGGGAATGCCGCACAGCCCGAATCCGCCGAGCATCAGGGTCATCCCACTTTGTATGCCTTTGCACGCTTCAGCTACGCCATTTACAGTCTTGTCCAGTGCCATGTCGTCTTATCTGGTCATTCAAACAGGTCCTCATCCTCCACTTCGCCTTCATCCCTAAAGTCAATCCCCCTCGCCTCGAGCAGTTCTTTGCAAGGAACCGCCTCCATCACCCCAACAGGAGGACGGAAATCCTCTGCCAACAATCCGATGTCTTCATCAGCCAGCGCATCCTTCATGTAGAATCCAAAAATGGGCAGCGCGGTGTTGGCTCCCTGGCCCTTCGTGGTGGTCGAAAAGCGGACTGCCGGGTCCGAAGCCCCTACCCAGACCCCCGTCACCAACTCCGGAGTCAGGCCAATAAACCAACCGTCGGCGTTGGATTGAGTGGTGCCTGTCTTGCCCGCCATGG
>JAKMCX010000168.1 GCA_022428285.1 Flavobacteriales bacterium | reverse complement strand
CACGTATTTGGGGGTGGAGCAGGTCATCTGGTTGGATGGTCAGTTTGGAGGCAATGAAGACATCACCGACCAGCACATCGATGGTTTTGTCAAATTCGCTTCAGGCAACACCATCGTCACCATGAGCGACCCCGACCTGGCGTATTGGTATGTGGACGCGGAAGACCGCATCCAGATTGCCCAGGCCGAAAACACAGAAGGGGTGCCCTACACGCGCGTCAATTTGCCCCTGACCCAAAACACAGTGCAAACGACCTGGGGGATGGATCTGGGATTCCGAAGCTCCTATGTCAACTACTACGTAGGCAATGCAGTGGTGCTGGTTCCGGAATACAATGACCCCATGGACGCCACCGCCCTGGAGATTGTACAAGGGCTGTACCCTTCGCGCAACGCCGTGGGCATCAATTGTCAAAACATGCTGCAGTGGGGCGGCATGGTCCACTGTGTGACGCAGCAGCAACCTGCTGGCACCACCCCCCTCTCCGTGGAAGGGCTCACGCCCGCTGCTCCCCCATGGGACGGCATCGAATGGCTGGACTTGATGGGGCGCAAAGTCTCATCCCTCCAGCCGGGTCAGATGTACATCCAACGCGATCAAAACGGCAGAACGAAAAAGGTGATCGGCTTGGAGTGACGCTTTTCGCTGGGCCTGTCGATGGCCGTTTCATATTTTCACAGCCTACACCCTTACGTTTTGGCCATGAACCACGTTTTCCATCTTGCCCTCGCCTGTCTTCTTCTGTCCACCGGCACTTCGGTACTGGGCCAATCCGAGGATGCGCGGGTTTTGATCATCGGCATCGATGGGACCCGACCCGACTGTCTGGAAGCCGCCGAAACGCCTGCGCTGGATGCCTTGATTGCCGATGGCATTTACAGTCCTGACGCGCTCAACAACGACATCACCTACAGTGGGCCCGGCTGGTCCGCGATGATCTGCGGAGTGTGGTCCGACGCCCATGGCGTGACCAACAACAACTTCGTGGGCAGCGACTTTGAGGCGTTCCCTTCTTTCATGCAGCGATTGGAATTGGAGAACCCAGAGCTGAATACCCATTCTTTCTGCCACTGGGCTCCCATCAACGACTACATCTTGGGAGAGGTGGTCGACGAAGCCATCAATGCGCCCACCGATGCCGCTGTGCGCGACGCGGCTGTGTCCCTCCTGGAGGGTGGCGATCCCCACGCCGTGTTCCTCCATTTTGACGATGTCGACATCAACGGGCACGGCTACGGGTTCAGTGCCGACGTTCCGCAGTACATCGGCGCCATCGAAACCACCGACGGCTTTGTCGCGGAAGTGATACAAGCCTTGACCAGCCGACCCAATTACGCGGCCGAGAACTGGTTGGTGTTGGTCTCCACCGACCACGGGGGAATCGGCTACAACCACGGGGGCACCTCCATCGAAGAGGAAACCATGTTTTTCCTGGCCAGCGGCCCCTCGGTGGAGCCTGCTGTGCTGGTCAAAGACACGCTGGACATCTTGCCCGCTCCCGAAAACTGCATCGCCCCGGGTGCGGCAGAATTGCGGTTTGAAGGCGGTGGCGATGCGGTTGTGATTGCAGACAGTCCGGCCCTTCAACTGGGAACCGACCAAGACTTCACCCTCGAGGTGCGGATCCGCACCCAAGCCACGCCCGATGTGGCCATCATCGGCAACAAAAACTGGAATACAGGCCTCAACCCCGGGTTTGTCTTTTCCTTCGAATACCCTGGCGGTCCGGCTTGGAAGGTCAACATCGGCGATGGCAATGAACGCGCCGACGCCAATGGGTCCGGCGGCGTGGCCGACGGCCAATGGCACACCCTCTCCTGCTCTTTTGACCGCGACGGGATGATGCGGCTCTACACCGATGGCGTGTTCTCTTCCGAAGAAGTCATCTCCGCCGTCGGCGACATTGATGTGGGCAGCGGGTGGTTTTTCGGTTCGGACATCTTGGGGGCCTACAGCTACACGGGCGCCATTTCAGAGGTGCGGTTTTGGCACGGCGTGCTTTCCGAGGAAGCCATCTCCGCCTGGCATTGCAGCAGCTTGAACGACACCCACCCGAACTGGGCCTCCCTGCAAGGGCATTGGGCCCTGACCGAAGGCGAAGGGAGCGAAGTCAGCAACAGCACAAGCGAGGACCTCGTAGGAGCGGTGCAAGGCGCCGAATGGGACCAACCCGAGGGCGTGATCACGTTTGATTACAGCAACACACCGCGCATTGTCGATGTGGCGGTCACGGCCCTGGACCACATGTGCTTGACCCTCGAGCCCGACTGGAACCTCGACGGCATTTCTTGGGTCGATGGATGTAGCACCACCGGGGTCGAGCGGTTGGACCGCAGCACCATCAAGACCGCGCTCTACCCCAATCCCGGAACGGATGAGTTCCGTATCACGGGCCTTTCACCCAACGCCTCCATCGAGGTGTTTGACCCCTCTGGCCGGTCTGTCCACTCGGCCCAACCTGGGTCGCCGACGCACACCGTACACCACACAGCGGGCCGCGGTGTCTACCTCATCCGCATTGTCGACGGAGAGCATCGCCGCACCCTTCGCTGGGTCCGGCAGTGAATTCAGGCATCAGCGCCAGGCTCACTCCTCCCCTCTTGTTGACACCCTCTTACTTGGGCTTTTGGAGCCATTGTAGATGTTCCAAATCGTCAAAAACATGTACACGGCGAAAATCACTCCACCGACTAGAAAGAACTTTAAACTCATGTCGTGCGTCTTTGTCGGATGGCAATGGAAAAGAGAAGGATCGTCCCCGCCCAATGTGCTGAATACAGTGCCTCATCGGTGCGTCCTATGACACCCAGCCCTACCGAATAAAGGAGACAGATGAAAGCCAATATCACAGGGTACCAGCTTAAGATGAAATCTTTCATGTTCTTGATTTAAATCGTTTCGAGGTTATCTCCAACAGCCACCATTTCCCTTCCAGATCGAACGGAAACAGATCATAAAGACGTTTCGAAGCCGTGGACAGGGGACACAATATGAACCGCAGAATCCTTGCGATGTTCAAGTTTGATTCTCAATCCTTTAGGGATTTCAAATGTTTCCGACTTTGGAATGCTGTCCAAATGACCGTTGTTGCCAAAGCCTTCTGGGCACTCCTCTCGCCCGTATGTGCAATGGGCGCGGCCTTCGGATAAATGGATTTCCCAATTCACCTTCTCTTCGCAAAACGACCCCCAGTATGAGCGGTGTTCACTCAGGATGAGATCCTCTCCTTGATGGCGGTAGGCATCGTCCATGGACCAGCGCCAGTTGCTGCCCCCGAAGTGCGAGATGTGAAGCATTTGATCTTGGATGCCGAGGCCGGCAAAAGGGTCTCCGAGGACACCGCCTTCTTCACTTCCCAAAATGGGAGACGCCGACGATTTCCAAAGCACCCATTGACCGCGCTGCAACCGAAACACGACCACCAGCCGCTCCCTCTGATGGTCGATCACGTTCTCGGTTTGCACGGCAGCGGCGAATTCCGGAGAACCGTCGCCCGTCAAATCGCCCATGTCCATCTCTAAAACCTCAATGGATGCTGTGCCCAATTGTGAAGCCATATCCTCCACGTGGGGTCCCGTGGTCTGGCCTATACCGGCCTTGGCTGTCAGCAGAAACAGCAGCAACATAACACCGCACCCATGGGGGTGGACTGGGCCATGTGGAGGGAAACAGAACGCCATGAGAACAAGGTAGGGGTCGGCAAAAACAAAACGATTCGCAGCGCAAGCATATTACCTTGACCGGTGTGACCTCACCTTCAGGAGGATGGCACACATTTTTAGCCTGTCCAGACGTGCATTCCACACCCCCATGAAAATCGCCTTTTCCGCTCTGTTTTCTCTTCTTTCTGTCCTGCTTTTCGCTCAGGATACTGGGACCCTGTTGCTGCAGCAGCCCGACATGAACGACACCCACATCGCCTTCATTTATGGAGCCGATGTGTGGATTGTAGAGATTGGCCAGGATCAAGCCCAGCGCATCACCAGCACGGCGGCGGTGGAAAGCGACCCCCACCTGTCTCGCGATGGCAAGTCCATTGCCTTTACTTCCGACAGAAGTGGATCGCCCAGCGTGTATGTCGTCGGCATCGAAGGGGGCACGCCCAAGCGGCTGACCTTCCATCCTGCCGGGGCATTGGCCAGGGGCTGGTCGCCCGATGGCGCCCGCGTCTACTATGCTTCGTCGCGCGAGACGGCACCCTCGAGGCACCACCGAATATGGTCCGTGGACAAGGCCGGAGGGCCGGAGACCTTGACCTCTGAGCAGTGGGCGACCAATGCCCAATACTCTCCGGATGGCGGGTCCTTGGTGATCGACCGCGTCAGGCGGTGGGACAAAGAGTGGAGGGTTTACCGGGGTGGGCAGAACACCCCTTTGAGCATCCTGAATCTGGAGGACAACAGCGAAGTCCTTTTGCCCAACCCACACACCACCGACATCCATCCGCTCTGGATGGGAGACCACATCTACTTTTTGTCTGACCGCGATTCCACCATGAACGTGTGGCGCTATCACATTCCAACCCAAGAAGTCGCGCAGATCACGCGCTTCCGAGGCGCGGACATCAAGCATTTGGCTGCAAACACCACGGACTTGTTGTTTGAGCGCAACGGCGCCTTTCACCTGCTGGACCTGGGCACAAATGCGTCGAGCCCACTTTCCATCACAGTTTCGGGGGACTTCCCCTGGGCAGAGAAGAAGTGGGAAAATGTGAGCAAAAGTGCACGAGATGTTTCGCTCTCACCCACGGGCAAGCGGGCCGTCATGGAATCGAGGGGGGAGGTTTTTACCGTGCCCATTCAATATGGAAATGCGCGCAACATCACCAACTCCTCTGGTGCAGCAGACAGGAGGCCCGTCTGGTCCCCCAAAGGAGACCGCATCGCTTGGTTTACCGATGAAGGCGGAGCGGGCTATGTGCTGCGCGTGACCTCGCAGGATGGGTTCTCCGAGGTCCGCGATTACGCCCTTGGCGAATCGAAATTGGGTTGGGAACCCTCTTGGTCCCCCGATGGCAAATTCATCGCTTTCAATGACGACGACGTCAGGGTGAGGGTCCTCAACTTGGCCACTGAAGCCATCGAAACCATTGATGTGGGCGGCGTTAACCTGGAGCGTGGAGACATGAACTTGAACTGGTCACCGGACTCCAAGTGGTTGGCGTACTCCAAGACATCGCCGAACAACTTCAAGAGGATCTATGTCTGGTCCATGGAATCTGAGGCCGCGCGCGCCGTGACCAATGAGCTGGCGCACAGCGAGTCGCCCGCCTGGGACCGGGACGGAAAGCACCTGTATTTCATTTCCAGCACAGACCTGGCCTTGGGGTCAGGATGGGCCAACACGAGCTCGATGATGGCCGACCCCGAATACAGCTGCTTTGTCATCAACCTGCGCAAAGAGGACCCTTCCCCATTTGACCTCAGGAGCGACGAAGAAGAAGAGCAAGACGGCCCAGAGGAGGAGGACGAAAAGGACAGCAAGAAGGACAAAAAGGAGGGCAAAGGGGACAAGAAGGACAGCGATGCGGAAGGAGATGCTGGCGTGAAGGTTGATTTCGACGGCATTGAATCCCGGACCATCGCCATTCCGATGCCCGCCAGCCGATATGGCTTCCTGGTGGCCGGACCTGAAGGCACCTTCTTTGTCGGTGAATACAGCGAGAACTCCAGGGGAGCGACCATCCATAAATTCTCTCTGGAGGAGCGAGAGGCTTCGACATTCGCCGAAAATGCCAGCCGGTTTTCGGTCTCTGCCAATGGCAAAAAAGCCATCGCGCGGGTCGGGTCATCATGGAAAACATTTGACACCGCTCCCGACAACAGCAAAGGGGAAGCGCTGGGCGTCTCCTTGAACATGGAACTGGACCGCACCGCCGAATGGAAGCAGATTTTCGACGAAGCTTGGCGGTACCAGCGGGACTACTTCTATGACCCCGATATGCACGGCAGGAATTGGGACCGCGTCTATGACCGTTACGCCCCTCTGGTTCCCTTTGTGAAGCACCGATCCTCCTTGAACTACATCTTGGATCAAATGAATGGGGAGTTGTCGGTGGGACACAGCTTTGTGAGCGGCGGCGACTACCCCGATACGGACGACTATCCGACCGGCTTGCTCGGTGCCAACTTTTCGGTAGAAGAAGGCCGCTGGAAAATCGACCGCATCTTCACCCGAGAAACATGGAATCCGGAGCTTTCGAGCCCGCTCAGCCGGCCCGGAATCAACATCGAAACCGGCCAGTACATCGTCGGCGTCAACGGCAAGGAATTGACGGCCGATGACAACCTCTACGCGGCGCTCCAGGGCACGGCCGGGGTGCAAACCACATTGCACATCAACGCCGTCCCCTCTTTTGAGGATGCATGGACGGAGGTCGTCGAACCGATCAGAAGCGAAAACGGGCTGAGGAAAAGGGCGTGGGTTGAAGACAACCGCAGGAGGGTCGACGCATTGTCAGACGGCAAGCTCGCCTATGTGTGGGTGCCCAACACCTCGGGGGCAGGATTCACCTCGTTCAACCGCTATTTGTTTGCCCAACAAGACAAGCTGGGTGCTGTCATCGATGAGCGTTTCAACGGTGGCGGCCTGCTGGACGACTACATGGTCGATTTGCTCACGCGTGAGCTGCGGGCGGCGGTCACCAATGAAGTGCCCAATGGAAAGGCCTTCAAACTCCCTGCGGGCATCCATGGCCCAAAAGTTCTGCTCGTCAATGAATTGGCAGGTTCAGGTGGCGACTATTTCCCCTGGGTGTTCCGGCACCAGAACGCAGGAAAGCTCATTGGACAGACCACATGGGGCGGCCTGGTCAAATCCTCGGTCCATTACTTGTTTGTGGATGGCGGAAGGATGACCGCGCCCGACAATGCCGTCTTTGACCCCATCGAAAAAGAATGGATCGGCGAAAACAAAGGAATCGCTCCAGACATCGAGGTCAGACAAGACGCGAAGTCGCTCGCTGCAGGCATAGACCCACAGCTCGAAAAGGCGGTCGAAGTGCTGTTGAATCAAATCGGGGATTCTCAAGGAGAGGACATGACGCCCCCAGCTTACTCCAAGCCGGGCAAACTGGACAGGCCTTGATCCGGTGCTATCTTGAAGGACGCTTGCCATGCCCATGAAACCCTCTCCCCTCGCACTGTTTTGCCTTGCTTTTTTGAGCCTCAGCGCGGTGGTGGTCTCCGCACAGACCTCTTCGGCAACCCGGAGCGGATTCTCCTGGATCACCTCAGAAAATGTATCGGACATGAACATGGGGGCCGGGTACACAGCATACGCGGCAGCTTGGCCCATTTTTG
>JAKMCX010000159.1 GCA_022428285.1 Flavobacteriales bacterium | reverse complement strand
ACCGTGTCCTCCAGGTCGGCATTGACGTCGCCGGTTCCTAACACGTCCTGGCCGCCGATGATGCCGCGGTACCAGAACCATCCGCTCACACCAAGGTTGGCATTGCGGTTGTTCGCACCGAGGTCACCCACTTGGTATCCAAACAACCGGCTTGCGGGCATGTGGTCCAAGTAGAGCATGTCTCCTTCGAAATCGCCACGGCCAATCAAGTGGCTCAGGGTATCGACCATTTCGTAGTAGGTCCAGTCCTCGTATGCTTCCAATGCCAGATCGTCTTTTGGCAGGTGACCTTGGGCGGTCCAACTGTCGTAATCCTGACCGTATTGGAGGAACACGTTCAGTTCAAACCGTTGATCGGAATCGCTGTCGTTGACCATTTCACCCGTAAAGCGGGCCGTACCATTGGCGTATTGCTCGAAAGTGATGCCGTCTCCATACGGGACGAAATAATCACTGGCCCCATGTCCATTGGCTTCAAATCCACCCAGCCAGAGGGCCCAGTCGGGGCCATCTCCCAAGGCAGTCGTGACGGAATGCCGCGTGATGGTCGTGGCGTCCATGGTCAGCGACGGCGTATTTGCTATCGGCGATTCAGCGCAAGCAGAGGCGCTGGGAATAGATACATCCGGGAATGCTTCGTCACAGGTGACCACCGCATCATCCGGCACAGCGTCGAATGCGGGTAGACATGTGGAATCACAAGTGGAATGGAGGAAAGACTGCCCGTAGAAGGGGGTCGTAGAGAGGAGGAATCCGATAAGGAGTAGGCGTGCAGGCATCACACGAGAAATTGGGGTACCAAAAGACCCGAAACCTTTGGGGTTTCGAGATTGAATGCGAACGTAGCGAAAGTGCGTCATGTAACGTTTTCATTTTGATTTTGGCTCAAACAATGAAAAACGACGACCAAGTGAAGTTTCAAATATACGAAAGGAAATAAAAAAACGACAAAAAAAATCTAGATAATCGAGTAATTTTCTCAATTAACCGAGAATACTCTGCTGTTCGTAGAGCTTTTTTCTATCGATTCCCACCTGTTCAGCCGAGCAGGTGGTGCAGCCCAATCCCCGCAGCAACGCTCACATTGAGCGACCCTGTACTGCCGCTCATCGGGATGGTGGAGTGCACATCACATTCGGACCAGGATGCGGTCGAGATGCCATGTTCTTCATCCCCCAAAACCAAGCACGCCGCATCGGAACGCTTGCATTCTGTGATGTTCATCTCTGCTTTTTCGCTGAGTCCGATGCGTTCGAGGCCGCACTTTCCCATGTAGCGCAAGGCCTTGGTGACATCGGGGACACGGGCGACAGGAAGGCGCAACAAGGCTCCTGAGCTTGTTTTGACGGCATCTTCATTGACGGGGGCGGCATGGTGGTCTTGGACCACGAGCCCCGTGGCGCCGAAACATTCCGCTGAGCGGGCAATCGCTCCAAGGTTGCCTACGTCGGTGACGCCGTCCAGCACCACAATCATAACGCGCTGGCCGGATTCAAACCCCTGTTGCACCAATTCTTCGAGGTCCATAAAAGAAATGGGAGAAGCAAAAGCGAGAATGCCCTGGTGGTTTTTCTTGGTGATCCTGTCCAACCGCTCGCGGGGCACCCTTTGAATGGGGATGCGGCGATCGCGCAAGGTTTTGACCAACTGCTTGGTGCGTTCGTCTTTGGCATCTCTTTGCAGGAGCACCCTGGCGAGTTCTTTGCCGGCATCCAAAGCCTCTTGAACGGGGTGCCATCCAATGATGCGGTCGTCGTCTTGTCGGGATCTTCTGTTCATCGCCTTCTGATTTTACCTCTTCTCCAACTGGATACCATCGCTTCCCACGGACTGCGGAATCCCGGGTACCGTTCGAGCTCGTATGTATTAAAGTCGTCCCCGGATGCGCGGTTCGAAAACCGGAAGATCAGCGCGTTGACGTCGCCTTCTTCCCCGTAAATCCAAGTTTCTCCAAACCGGTCACGCCGGGTCCGGTCGGGGTGTCCAAATACCACGTAGACCATCCCACGGTCTGTAGACCATCCCTCTTTAAGGCCGCTGAAAAACACATTGGCGTCGTGGATGCGCCCGTAGTAGGTCCTGATCAATTCCCTGGCCTGTTCTGGCCTGCCTGCGAATTGCAGCCAAAAGTCGTCGAGCGCCGCTTTTGGGTTGCGCGATTCGCGCATGGTCCGGTATTCGTCGCGTGTCGCGATGTATCGGGTCGCTCGGATCATCTCCGGCACATCCCTCATCTGCGGGAAGTGGGGGCGTCTGGCGGACAATTTGAGGGGGCGCATGCTCCCTTGAGCCGTCCATTGGTGAAGTCCAGGTGACGCATCCCAGATGAGCATGCCCCAGCCGGTCCAGTCGCCTGGAGGAAGGTTTGCCAAGCCGGAGTCCACAGGGGCGGGCAAGCGGGACTCAGAGGCATCAGGGAATGTGATGGGCCGAGGCGAGCGGTCCAAGAAAGGCGCACTGGGAAAGGAGTCAACAGGAGGCAGCGCAGAATACATCCAGGGTATGGCTGTCAAATCTGGCGGTACCAGGACCCCAGCCAATGTGCCTGCCGTCAATTGGCCGTCCCAAGCAGGTTGGCCCGTCGCAGGATCGAAGGGCATGCAGCGCGCGGGTGCATCCACTGAACGCCCATCCAGCAGGGTGGCATTGCGCACAACCGCCCCCCTGTGCAAGTCGGACAAAGAGTACGCCATCCTGTAGCGACCGGGTGCCAGAGGGAAGCTAAAGCGGGCGGTGAGTTCAGATTGCTGCGGGTCGGCCTGGCCAGTCCATTGAAAACGCCTCTGCCAATCTTGGTTGCTCCAAACAGAATCCGATGAAGCATCATCCAGAGGCTGAATGGCCAGATCGAGCTGCAGCGCATATCCAAAGGGTTGGTCGCGGTTCTCTCGGAGGTGCAAAGGTTCATGTGCAGGCAACCGAACAAATACAGCCGCAGAGTCAGTGCTGCATCGGTGCCATACATAATGTGGGTGGTGCGACAAGGCTTCCCACTGATAGGGCTGCTGGATGTTGGTGCCCAGTGGCGTTCCAGATTGACAGCCCACGAGGGCGAGTGCCAAAACCCACATCGCATGAACCCCACTCAAAAGCGCGCTGGCTTTGAACCTCACAGAAGGCACACGTCCATTTGGACGCTCGTGGTAACGGTCGGAACAATCGTGTTGCAATGCGGCGGCAAGTTGGCACAGCAAAACGTAACCCTGTTGGATTTCCGTGCGTATGGTCAATTGTGTCCTTCACGAACCCATCCATCAACCCATCATGAAGAACTTCAAAAACGGGGCGTTTGCCCTTCTCCTTTGCCTTGGACTGGGCAGCTGCTCCATGTCCTATCAGTATTGTGACGCTTACAACGGCGTAGAATTTGAATCGCCGAGCTCCGGCGAGACAGAGTGCACCGACAGCGATTGAACACCCTACAAGAGGGGCCCTTTCAGGTAAATGTGACCGTCACATCCTGGTGGAGTTCCGGATGCAGGGACAAGGCCACGGGACAAGCGAGCGCTTCTGCGCGCAGCCATTCCCGATCGCCTTCATCTCCTCCTAACAATTGAACAGTGAGCCCCACCGAGATGCGTCCAACGCGTCTTGGTTGAGGGCTCATTTGTTTTTCCACCAATGCGTTCATCTCGCGGATTTCCAGTGACCGAGATGCAGCCCTGAGCCCCAGAATGGTCATGATGCAGCTCGCCAATCCCACAGCCACCAAATCGGTGGGGGAGTAGGCTTCACCCAGTCCGCCGTTGTCTTTTGGGGCGTCTGTCAACAGAATTTGGCGATTGCCTTGGTGAACCGCTTGCGTTCTGAGGGGTTCAGGATAGGTGAGGGCGTACTTCATCGTGCGCTAATTTCGTAAGTTCATGGCGGTGTCAATACGTTCCACATCTTCAACATTCAATGCGGCGCTTGTGCGCCGTGCTGCATGGGCTGTGCTGTTGCTCGCCGCTTCCGGAGTTTTGGGCCAGGTCTTTGCCCAAGGGGCATCCTTTGAGAACGAAGACGAAGACGCGCCCAAAACGGTCTTTACCCACCGCTACGAAGCGGGTCTTTCCTTGCATACCCGAGGAATGGGGGGCATTCTAGAGCGCGGGAAATACCGGGGTGTAGGGAAGTTGAGCACCTGGTCCATTGGGTTTTCGAGCATGAAGCACGCCAAGGAAGTGCGGAGTTTCAACCCGGCCTATGACCAGGCCAGGAGCTATGTCTTTGGCAAGGTCAATGCGCTCTACATTCTTCGCTTAGGCTGGGGCAAGCGGACTGTGGCCTCGCCCAAGTTGCGCAACGGCGGGGTTTCGGTGGGTTGGCATTATTCTTTTGGAGCGGCCTTGGGCTTGACCAAGCCCGTCTACCTCGAAATCGGATACCCACAGATTCCATATACCTATCTGCTGACGCAGCGTTATGACCCTTCTGAGCACGGCACGGACGACATCTATGGCCGCGCGGGAGCCATGAACGGCATATTGGAGCTGACGCCCCACCCAGGGGGGTATTTCAGAGCGGCAGCAGACTTCGAATACGGCAGAGAGCGCGAGACTTTACGGACATTGTCCGTGGGTGTCCAAATCGATGCTTTTCCCACACGTGTTGTGATCATGGCGGAAGAATTCGGCCAGAACGACCGCCTCTTTTTGACCTTGTTTGCCCATTGGACGCTCGGTCGACAGAAATTTAAGACATGACCCAGGCTACACCATCTCCCGCGGGTTCAGATCGGCCCAAGCGCCGAACCAAGCCACCTTGGCTCAAGGTGAAGTTGCCCACAGGCGAAGCTTACCGCAAAGTCCGAGGACTGGTGAGTGAGCACAAGCTGCACACCATTTGCGAAAGCGGCAATTGTCCCAATATGGGAGAGTGCTGGGGCGAAGGGACGGCCACGTTCATGATCCTGGGCAATGTCTGTACCCGTTCGTGCGGCTTTTGCAATGTTGCGACGGGGCGACCCGAGGAGGTGGATCTTTTCGAACCAGGCAGGGTGGCCAACAGTGTGAAGCTCATGGAGGTCAAGCACGCCGTGATCACCTCGGTAGACCGCGACGACCTCGCCGACGGCGGGGCCGAAATCTGGGCACAGACGGTCAGGGCCATCCGCCAACAGAGTCCGGGTACGACGATGGAAACCCTCATTCCGGATTTTGCTGGCAAGTGGGACAACCTCCAGAAAATCATCAACGTGGCACCAGAGGTGGTCTCTCACAACCTCGAAACCGTGCGTCGGATGACCAAGCAGGTTCGAATTCAGGCCAAGTATGACCGCAGTCTGGAAGTGCTGATGCGCCTCCGCAAAGCGGGCATCCGGACCAAAAGCGGTGTCATGCTCGGCCTTGGCGAAACCGTCCAAGAAGTCCGCGAAACCATGGAAGACTTGAGGTCGGTGGATTGCCAGGTGCTGACATTGGGCCAATACCTGCAACCCACGCCCAAGCATTTGCCTGTCGCTGAGTTCGTTCATCCCGACGTCTTCTCCAGTTTGAGAGAAGAAGGACTCGCTATGGGCTTCATGTTTGTCGAAAGTGGACCCTTGGTGCGATCTAGCTACCACGCCGAGAAGCACGTCGTCTGAGCGCTGTAAGGGCCGATTCATGCCCTTTTCGATGCCGCATGAGGCCAGTTGTCGAACCCATTCGGTCCAGCTGGTGTTCATGCATTAAATTCCGCCTTCTTAAGAAGGGAACCGATCCACAATGAAGAATACTGTCTTCCTGTCCGCCATTGCCTTTAGCCTCTGCGCTTTGGCCCTCTTGCAAAGCACGTCTGTAGAGCGTGCCCAGTTCACGCCACGTTCTGCTCAATCAGCAGATCCGGTGGCCGATGCGTCTGGAATGGAGCAACTGATGTTGGCCCTCCGTGCCGACATTGAGACGGGCGAAATGAACCACGAAGGCCTCCGCCAGCTTGGAGAGCGCACACGTCAAATTTCAGCTGCGCAGTCCGCCAACCGCGGGGCTTCGGCCCATTACTGGAACGCGATGGGTCCAGACAATGTCGGCGGGCGTACCCGCTGCATCCTGGCCGTGAACGAGCTGCAGTTGTTCACAGGAGGTGTGAGCGGTGGCTTGTGGCGTTCTTGGAACAAAGGCGACAATTGGGAGCGGGTTTCAAGCTTCCCTGCCGCCATGGTCGGATCGATTGCCATGGCTGGCAACGGCGACCTTTATGTGGGCACAGGCACCTTGTTTGACGGGGTGAGCGGTGTTGGAGGCTCAGGTTTCCGCGGAGACGGCATTTACCGCTCTACCGATATGGGCGAGAGCTGGAACCGTGTGGAAGGCACCGACCCAGGATTGTTCAATGGAGGAGATTGGAGCGCCACTGACGCGCTTGTCGCCGATCCCAATGTGCCCAGCCGTGTATGGTACGGTGGCGTGCAGGGACTGGGCTACATCGAGAATGGTGATGTGGTCACCGACGCCATTTCAGGCATTGCTGGTTCGACTTCCGTTCAGGACATCGAAATCGCTGCAGACGGCAGCTACATGCTCATCTCAACATCCAATGGTAGGGTATACCGAAGCGCAGACTTTGCCACTTCGGAAACAGTCTCTGGAAGCCCCAATGAACCTGCCATCACCCAAGGATTTGGACGGTGTCGTGTGGCCATCAGCCCAGACGATTCCCAGAGTGCCTTTGCATTGCGCGCCACCACATCTTCAGAGTTTGGGGGTGTGTTTCACAGTGCCGACGGCGGTTTTACTTGGGACGAGATTTGGCCAGCAGGTGTAGACGGCTATGACATTTGTCCTACGAACGCCCAGGCGCGTTATGACCTGGCGTTGGGCATTCAAAAGGGCAATCCTGAGTTGGCCTTTGTCGGCGGTCAAGCGCTTTGGAAGTGTGGTCCGTCATACCAAGCTGAACAGGCCGCTTCCATGGGAGGCGGAGCATCCAATCCGTTCTATGTTCACGCCGATGTCCACGAAATCATCTTTACTCCTGCAGGAACGATGTACGTGGCAGGCGATGGTGGCATCTTCCGCAGCGAAAACGGCGGCACTACTTACACTGCCTGCAACCGCGGTCTTCAATTGACCCAGTTCTATGGCATTGCCCACGGACCTACCAGTGAGGTGATGGGGGGCTCTCAAGACAATGGCACGTCCCTGATTCCAGGCAACGGCGCCTTTTTCAACGACATGGACGCTGCCGATGTGTTTGGCGGCGATGGATTCGATTGTGCGATGTCCCAAGCGACAGGGCTGCAAGAAGGAGTTCCATTCTTTGCCACTTCTCAAAACGGTGTTTTGGGCCGTGGCTTCTACCAGCAGGGTTCGGCCTTCACGGATGCGGGCTCTTTCTGGGACGAGTGCATTGTCGATTTGATTGCAGATGATGCGCAGACCACCTTCTACACCTGCATGAACCTCTATGAGGACTTCAACGACGAGAACAGCGGCATGACGGTGTCATTGGTCAATCCCTTCGACGAGACCATCGAGGACAGCACCTTCACCATGGAAACGGCCAACCTCAACCGTCCATTCGAGTATACGTTGGAGGCGCCATTGCGCTACTGGGATGAGCTCATTCGCCCAGAGATTGTCTCAGAGACCGGGCCTGTCGAAAACACGGAGTACCCCTGGTTGGACGACCAAGACCTGTCGGTCATTTTTGATTGTAATGACGTAGAAGTCATCGAAGAAGGAGACACCTCCATTGTCACCATCTGTGACACCACATGGAACTACGCGGCCGACACCTTGTATGACGTCCACGAAGTCATTGAGGTGACAGATCCATACACGACCATGACGGTCATGAGCTTCTCGGGCAGCTCCGGTCTTTGGATGACGCGGAACGGCTTGAACTTCAACGCCCAGCCACGTTGGTTCCGTTTGGGGAATGCCCCAGCTGGAGGTGGTGCCAAGGGGATTGAGTTCGCAGCAGGAGACCATCCCGAAGCTGGAAACCACATCTTCGTGGCAGGTTGGGACGCCAAGGTTTACCGCTACAGTGGCTTGAACAACCTTTGGAAGCACGAAGGCTCATGTGAAACCGTAGAGGAGGTCACCCGCACAGAAATCATGGCTACAGGAACTGTAGTGACAGGTGTCGCTGTAGATGTCAATGATCCCAACCACGTGGTGGCCACGGTGGGAGGATATGGCCAGGTCAGTGGCGGAAAGGTCCAGGAGACCTTCAATGCACTGGATGACAATCCCGATTGGAACAACATTTGGTTCTCTGGGAGCAGTGATTTTGTGAAGATGCCGATCTACGATGTGGTCATTGATCAAGGAGACCCCACCGGCAGCACCATTCTGGTCGGCACCGAGCACGGTGTGTGGCAGACCACAGATGGAGGAGACAACTGGACCGTGGAGAACCTCGGCATGGTAACGACCGCAGATGGCGTTGCCAGTCCCGTATTCTCCATGGAGCAGCAGTGGCACATGCCAACAGAATGGTCCGAGGTCACCAACAACGGCGCCATTTATGCAGGTACACACGGCCGCGGCATTTTCCGCAGCGATACATACCTCGGCACCGAGGATGTACCGTTCACAGAAGCGGTGGACCAGCGCAACTTGCTCGTGTACCCGAACCCAGCACAGGGAGAGGACATTACTGTGAAGTTGGGAGCGGGTTGGGTGCAACCTACCCTGCGCCTCTTCGATGTGAACGGACGACCAGTACGGACGGTTTCTCCGCAAGCCACAGCAGGGGGTCAAGTGCGCATATCTGTTGCAGATTTGGCACCGGGACTCTACATCGTGTCTGCCCAAGAAGGACAGCAGATGGAGAGCACGCAAGTGATCGTTCACTGATCCTTCAAACAAACTTGAAAGCGCCGCCGCATCCTCAGGGATTGCGGCGGTGTTTTTTTTAGGAGCCCCGGGGTTCTATTTCCAATAGCGCAGGTGGGCGCCTTGATCGTCTACAGTGACGTAGCTGCGGTGTGAGATCCAGTCTCCGCAGTTGAGGTAGCGTGAGGCTCTGGACCCATCAGGGGTGACGACTTCCAGGTCGAGCGGAAGGTGACGGTGTCCAAATATGAAGCCGTCGTAGTGTTCCTGTTGCAACACCGCTCTGCAGTGGTGCAGCAGCCATTCTCCTTCCGGTCCTTCGAAGCGGGCTTCTTCATCGGCGCCAGCAGCCCGGCTATCCCGGCTCATGCGGGCTCCTATGCCAAAGGCGGTATCTGGATGAAGGCGCGCAAATGCCCATTGGGCGGCGGGGTGGCGAAACAGTTTTTTGAGCGCCTTGTACTTGCGGTCGCCAGGCCCGAGACCGTCCCCGTGTCCCACCAAATATCGCCGTCCCGCATACGCCACTTCGATGGGGTCGGCATGGACTTGCACGCCGAGTTCATCGGAGAGGTAGCCCCGGGTCCACATGTCGTGGTTGCCCAAGTGCCAATGCACGTCGAGCCCTCCGTCTACCAGTTCAGCCAACTTGCCAAGCAGGCGCACGGAGCCCTTGGGGACGACATGGCGCCACTCAAACCAAAAGTCAATGAGATCTCCCACCAAGTGCAGGGCATCGCCCTGGCGCCCTATCTCTTCAAGCCAAGCCAAGAACGTCCGCTCGCGCTCCCGAGAAGAAGCGGCGTCAGGAGCACCCAAATGCAGGTCAGAGGCAAAGTGAAGGGCCACGGTCTTTTGCGCTCAGAGCAACCTTTGGAGTTCAGACTCCAATTGCGCGCCGCGCAAATGGGTGGCGACCACGGTGCCATCCTTGTCGATGAGGATCGCATGGGGAATGCTGCTGATGCCAAAGAGTTGCGTGGCGCTGCTGCTCCACCCCCGAAGGTCACTGATGTGGTAGGGCCAAATCAGTCCGTCTTGGTCTATGGCCCGTTGCCACTTCGTGGCGTCTTTGTCGAGTGAAACGCTAAAGACCTCAAAACCCTTGTCCTTGAACTCGTTCCAGGCGCGCACTACGTTGGGGTTCTCCCGGCGGCATGGTCCACACCAGCTCGCCCAGAAGTCGACCAAGACCACTTTTCCGCGCAAGTCTGATAGGGCCCGCTTTTTGCCGCTCGGGTCTTCAAGTTCAATGTCCGGCATGGCCATGCCAGGTTTGATGAGGTCGTTTCTTCGGTTGGATTGCTGCGGTTTGCGTTGTTTGGCCACGCGCTGAGACAGGTTCCGGTAAGCCATGCTGTGGCCCATCAGTGACCTTGTGCTGTCGATGACCTGTTGGGCAAGGGTGCGGTCCACCGTCAAGTTGAGGTGTTCCAAGGCCATGAGTCCAATCGGATCGGTTTTGTGGTTGCGGACGGTATTGCGGATGGCGTTGGCTTGGCGCTCCTGCATGTCGTCATAGCGCTTCTTGCCCGCGATTTTTTCTTCGGCCGTTTGGCCTTGGTTGGCCTCTTTTTTGGCGGCCTGCAGGGAGTCTTGCCGCAGGATGACTTCGGCAATGAAGTCCGTGAAGCCTGAGGTCCAGGTGTCGCCTTGGACGTCCAAATCCGTGATCAAGCCCGCATCTTCCGGGAGCCGGCCTTCGATTTGCAAGGACGACAGGGAGTCGCCGATGACAAAGAAGTGCCCGGCGCCAATGCTCACCTTGTAGACGTCCAGCGCCAAACCTTGCAAAGCCGCGGATGGTATGTTGAAGTTTCCCGCACCATCGGCAGAAACGGTGTCGATGTCCACGAAGCCCTGCTGACCCAAGCTGGCGAGGCGAACCTCGGCGTTTTCGCCGCCTTCAAGGTGGCCGGAGATGCCTCCGGAGGGGCCTGAACAGCCGGCCATCAGCAGACATCCAATGAGCACAAAGGGCAATGCAGCGGCCAAGCTGCCCGGGCGGAATGGAAATAGAGCCATGGTTCAAATATCCGAGACAGGCGCCGAAGCTTCAACCTGCTTGTCGATGGAAGTCAACAGTGCATGCAGGGCATCCTCATCCCACCACTTGACTTGCATGCCCATGACCAAGACTTTGAGGTCTTCAGGCAAGGACATGCTGCGGAGCCGGGCCGCGTCTTTTTCGGTGGTGATGATGGCCTCTGCCATGGCGTCTCCCGCAAGTGCAGTGCGCCACTCTTCGACTTCTTCAGGCTTGAAAATGTGGTGGTCCGAATACGAGAAATGGCGGGTGACTTTGCAGTTGCGGGCCAGGCTGGCTTCGAATTGGGTGGGGTGGGCAATTCCCGAAACAGCAATGCACTTGCGCGGCCAGCCTGCGTAGCGCTTGGTGCGCAAGTCGCGCAAGCCTTCAACCATGGTGCCAGAGTGCAAAAGCAGCTGGTCAGATTTCATGTGAAGCCGGTGCCTCCAAAGGCGCAGGTCCCCTTTGGTGAGGGCGTCTGGACAGCGCGTGATGATGATGGCCTGGGCCGCCTGAAGCCGCTCGTTCAAGTCGCGCAGCCTGCCGCGAGGCAGGAAGTAATCGCGGTCAACCGGTTGCGTGGCATCCACCAGAACGATGCTGTAAGCAGGGGAGAGGCGGCGGTGTTGAAATCCGTCGTCCAAAATGACGGCGTCGGCGTGGCCTTGGTCGTGAATGGCCTGTATGCCGGCGAGGCGGTCTTCTGACACCGAGACCTGGACTTTTGGAAACTTTCGGGCCAATTCGAGGGGCTCATCGCCAAATTCCTCGGGACTTCCTTCTTTGTCCACCTCGAGGTAGCCCTTGGTGCTGCGGCCGTAACCGCGCGACAGAATGGCCCAACGGCGGTTGGGATTGGACTCAGAGAGCGCCTGAAGCAAGGCCATGACGTGGGGGGTCTTGCCGGTGCCGCCCACGGTAATGTTGCCGAGCACAATGGCGGGGAGCGCCCCTTTTTTGGAGCGTTTGAGTCCGATGTCGTAGATCCAATGCCTGATCCTGATGACGCCCTTGAAGAGCAAAGCCAACGGGGCCCACCACCAACGGTCGCGCAAAGACACCTTGATGGTGGCTGTGGAGCTTTGAATGGACTTGGATGCAGGGGAAATGGCCATCGTTGGCGAAATTGCCACATTGCAGCCGATTGCCCTTCAAAAGGCCACAGAAAATCACACCATGCCACAGATTCAACACATCATCGACGCTTTGGAGCGCATTGCCCCCCCGGCACTGCAAGAGGATTACGACAACAGTGGTCTGCTCGTAGGCGAGCCTCACACCGAAATTCAAAAGGTGCTGGTGTCCTTGGATGTGACCGAAGAGGTCGTAGAAGAAGCCCGGTCCTGTGGGGCGGGACTCATCGTCTCCCACCATCCAATCGTGTTCAAGCCCCTGAGCAGTTTGACGGGGAAGAACCAAGTGGAGCGCACGGTGATGGCGGCCCTGCGCGCGGGCATAGGCCTCTACGCCATTCACACCAACCTCGACAATGTGGCCCATGGAGTCAACGCCATGATGTGCCGCAAACTCGGTTTGGAAGGCATGAAGGTGCTGCGCCCAGCGGCGAACACCCTCGCCAAAGTCGTCACCTTTGTGCCCCATGGCCATGCCGAAGCCGTGCGAGAGGCCATGTTTTCGGCCGGCGGTGGTCGCATAGGCCGTTACGACGAGTGCAGTTTTAGCCTAGCAGGAGAAGGAACCTTTAGGGCGGGCAAAGGCGCCCAGCCCTATGTCGGTCAGCCTGATGAACGCCACCACGAGGGAGAAACCCGCATCGAAATGGTGGTGGAACGTTGGAACCTGAGCAAGGTCATCCGTGGAATGAAATCGGCGCATCCCTATGAGGAGGTGGCCCATGATGCAGTGTTGCTCGACAACCTGCACCCCACAGCGGGCAGCGGTGGCGTGGGCACTTTTGCCGAGCCCATGCCGTGGGGGGATTTTGTAGACCGGGTAAAATCAGCCTTCGGTGCGCCGATGGTTCGGCACACAATTCCGACGAAAAACACGGTCCAGAAGGTGGCTTTGTGCGGTGGAACGGGCAGTTTTTTGCTTTCTGATGCCATGCGGGCCGGTGCAGATGTCTTCCTCTCGTCGGACTTCAAATACCACGAATTCTTTGCTACAGAAGGGCAAATCACCATTGCAGACATAGGTCACGCCGAGGCCGAAAGTGGAATATCGCAATGGCTTGTGGATCAATTGGCTGACCTCAAGGATGGATTCCCTAATTTCGCAGTCCTTTTGTCGGAAGTCCGAACCAACCCCATTCACGTATCCTGATGGCCAAGAAGACCAAAGCCACGAGCGCAGAGGAAAAGCTCAGGGCGCTCTATGACCTCCAACTGATCGACAGCCGCATTGACCGGTTGCGTGTTGTTCGCGGTGAGTTGCCCCTCGAAGTAGAAGACCTTGAAGATGAACTGGCTGGACTTGAGTCCCGCTTGGAGCGGCTGAAAGCCGAATCCGATGGCATCAAGTCAAAGGTTCACGAGCGCAAAGAATCCATCATCGATTCTGGAGCCGCGATCAAGCGTTTCGAAGAGCAGCAAAACAGCGTCCGGAACAACCGGGAGTTTGAGTCGCTCAACAAAGAAATCGAGTACCAGAGCCTCGAAATCCAACTTTCAGAGAAGCGCATTCGCGAAGCGGACGCCCAGCTCGAGCAGAAAGGAGAAATCATCGAAGAGGTTCAAGCCAAGTTCGACAGCCGTTCGGCGGACCTTGAGACCAAGCGTGCCGAGCTCGATGAGATCATTGCCGAAACCCGTGCAGAAGAGGAAATCCTCAACAGCATGAGTGGCGACATGGCCGAAAGCATCGACGACCGTTTGCTCAAGGCCTATTTGCGCATCCGTGGTGGCGCCAAAAACGGCATGGCCGTGGTGCCCATCGAGCGCGAGGCCAGTGCAGGCAGCTTCATCAAGATTCCACCACAGCGCATCCTCGATGTGAGCGCCCGCAAGCGCATCATTGTAGATGAGCACAGCGGACGTATCCTCGTCGACGAGGAGCTCGCGTTGGAGGAGTCTGAGAAAATGCAGAAGGCGGTTCAGAAGAAGCTGAAGAAGGCCAAGGCCTGATCCAGTTGGTCCGCCTGCATCCAGGCTTGCCCATTTCGCAGCATTTCTAAACAGGCGCGGTCAATACCGTGCCCCAATGGTCAGCATCAGCAGGCCCAATCCCGTGCGCCCTGTGGCGACCTCGGGCCCCAGGCCATAGAGCTTGCGTCCATCGGCCGTTGAGGTGTGGCGGTAAGTGGCGCCAGCATACCAAGTTTCGACCCGGTATTCGGCACCCAAAGCGGCGTGTGCCATGGCAGCGCTGCCTTGGAGCAGTGTGCCGTTTTCGTCGCCAAAAGCATTGGTGGTGGGGTCAGCAACCTTGGAGCGCCAGCCACCGCCCAAACGGAGTCGAAGCTCCTCCTGCGCCCGAACTTCCAATCCGAAACGGTACTGTTGTTCCAACTTGAAATCGGATTCAATGTCGTTTTGGATGGCTTCGACATCTTCAGAATAAAAGTCTTCAGAGGTGAAGCCCGCTCGGGTGAAATCTGTTCGGGCATAGTCCACACTCAGCACGGCGACCTTGTCAAAGGTCCAGCTCATGCCGAATTGGTGCCTTCGGGGCGTCCGAATCTTGTATTCCACCAAGCTGGTTGGACTTTCGGCTTCGTAGGTTCCATTGCCAGCAAACGTCGCAGAGGCGTCCACCTGATAAAAGTCTTCAATGCTCAGGACCGTTCCGCTGCGGTAGCTCCAGCCCAGTCTGAAGGGCATCTTCTGGGGTTGCAGGATCAATCCAAAGGCCCAGTATGCGCCTGAGCCCGAAATTTCGAGCCGGTCGTTGAGGGTGAGTTCTTGCAGCGGCGATGGCCCCATTGTCTTGGTTTCGCGGTACACATCAACCCGGTCCATCTCTGTGGAAACAATGCCTGCAGAGCAGCCAATGTGCAACTGGTCCCGGTAGCTCGTTCCCATGGCGATGGTGGTCTCACCCATTCTGCCTGTCCGATCCCGACGCAATTCTTGGCGCACCTCGTCTGAAGAAAAACCGGGGGTGTACTGGTCTGAAGAGCCGCCCACCGTATCAATCATGTAGGTGTACCACGCGAGCTCTGCATCGAAGGGGTAGTAGTACCACAAGCTGTCAAAGGCCGTACCGTTGGCCTGTTGGGCAAACTGTTGGGTGATGCTGTTGCCTTCGGTTTGGCCAGACCACTCCGCCCTTTGGTGGAAGTCATTGAGTGGGGTGTATCCTATGGCAATCGTTCCCCGCTTAAAGTCGGGACTGAGCATCGGCATGGTGAGTGCAATGCCCAGCTGTCCCACAATGACGTGCGGCTCGGCTGCCACGCTTTTTGTGCCCAAGTAATTCGTGCTGGCTCCGCCGGCACCAGGTCCTACACTGAAGGAGAGGTCGCTCGAGCGGTACATGCCGAGTCCGGCAGGGTTGGACCAAATGGCGCCCAAGTCCGCGCCCAGAGCGGTCATCGCACCCCCCATGCCCATGGTTCGCGCAGAACCCAGCGGGTCTTGGCGGCTGTGTTGTATCACGTCTGCCAAGCCTTGGGCTGCCCCCCATTGGGCACCGAACATCAGGAGGACGGCAAGTCCTCTTTTAAATAAGGTTGTCATCATGTTCTCGCAGTGTACTAGCCTCCTCTGCCTCCCCGACTTGAACCAGAGCGGCCGCCGGATGGTCGCGGTGAACTGGACCGGCTGTTGTTTTGCAGAGCCGGACGTGTTGAACTTCGGCTGGGACTTGGCGTGCTGGTATTGCGGTCCAAACTTGGGGAAGTACGCTCCTGCCGGGGTGCGTTGGAATCGGAGTCCCCAGAAGTTCCAGAATCTGTGCGCTCAATGCTCCAGCGGCCACCAGCTGCGCTTTGGCGTTCGGCTTTTGCAGTGGCGCGTTGACTGTTCCGCAGAGCCCGTTGTCGCTGAATGGCAGCGCGCTCTGCTGCGTAACGCTTGTCAGACAGTCGTTGTTCTTCTGCGCGAATGATTCGGTTCTGGTCTCGTTTGCTCCCGGATTGGGCCTCACCTGAAGCACGAGAAACGGCAGGCTTGGTAACATGGGATCCCATCCAATTTCCAGATTCATTTTCGGCTTGCCCTCCATTTCCCGCACCAGCGCCGCTGCTTGTTCCTGTGAATTGTCCAAGGCTGGGCCGCGGCCGAGGAGGAGTAATGGTGATCACACCACTGCTGGATCCGTTGGAGAGGTTGTTGCCACAAAACGGATTGCCATAGGCCCCTAGGTTGCCATAGTAAGGGTGGTATCCATATCCGAAACCACCATAGTATCCGTTGCCAGGAACACCCCAGTATCCGCCACCCCAAGGGTCATATCCCCATCCATTCATTCCGGAAATGCCATAGGGATTTCCAAAACCATATCCGGTATTGCCGAATCCACCAATAGGGTTCCCCCACGCATCATAACCGGGCATAAAGGCCATATTATTGTGGCCATAGGTGCTGCTAAAACCTGTGTTTAGAGGGTTGAAAGCGTTGTATCCGAATGAATTTCCATATCCATATGGGGTGCCAAATCCGGAAGTCAATCCATTGGACCAACCCGGAGTGTAGCGGTTCCACAACTGGCTGTTCGATCGGCCTGTTGCGTTTCCTGCATAAGGGTCATCGAAATCAGCATCGTTGAACTCATCCACTTCCTCCATCCACTGACCGTAGCGGGCTTCATCGATGGCAG
>JAKMCX010000098.1 GCA_022428285.1 Flavobacteriales bacterium | reverse complement strand
TACTATCCCGGCACGAACGCTGTGGCTTTTGCCCCCCAAGGCGGCCTCAGGATCAGTGCGCGCGACCTGAGCATCCTCGCTCAGCTCTGGAGCTCGGGGACCGCTCAAGCCATCAATGGCACACCCCTACAACTGCTTTCCGACACTGCCCTCGAGGCCCTTAAAACTGTGCAGTGGGCTTATGACGGTGCCGGGTCAGGCAATGGCAACAATTACTACGGACTCTTCAATTCTTGGTCGCATGGCTTGCACGTGGCCAGCAGCGGACTGGGCGCAGACCAGGTCATACCCGACGTCGCCATCACCCCATTTCACGGTCACCCTGGAGAGGCTTACGGATTGATCAGCGATGCCTACGCCACCCCCAACGGCGAATGGAATTTCGTCATGCTGACCAACGGCAAGTGGTCTGGTTATTCTCCGGGTGAAACAAGCGCATTTTACGCGGTCGAAGAAGCGGTTTTCTCTGCACTGAGATCGGATTTGCTCCAGTGCCTCGCGCAGGACACTCCATCAATGGAGGACGCACAGAGTCAGTGGATGGCCGCTCCAGTCCGTTTGGGAGATACCACCCTTCGGCTTTCCATCCCATTGACAAGGCCTTCCCCGCACCAATTCACCATCTACGATGGCGCAGGAAAACGGATGGCCGGCGGGAGATTGGATGGCCCTGTCCATGGTGAGGTGCAGATACCGATTCCAGTGCTGCCCGCGGGATGGTATGCGGGAGCTTTGACCGGAACAACAGCCAGCGCGGCGCACCGTTTTCTATTCTGGGTCACCCCATGACCCTGCCCAGAACTACCTTCACCGCATGACTACCCGAAGGAAGTACACCGTTTTCTTGACCGGCGCCAGCAGCGGCATCGGAGCCGCCATCGCCAAGCAATTGGTGGCCCATGGACACCAGGTCTTTGCCACGGCCCGTCGCAGTGATGCCTTGGCAGCGGTGGCCAAAGACGCCGAGAAAAATGCGGGCCAAGGCGGGCGGATCATCACCCATGCCATGGACGTCTTGGACAGGGCGGCCCACGCCGAAGCTGTCGAACGCTGCACCGCAGAATTCGGCGGTATGGATGTGACCATACCCAATGCCGGCCTCGGCATTTTCTCCCCCCTGGACAAGGCAGAACTGGTGGATTGGATGACCATGGTGGATGTCAACATCAAAGGGGTCTTGACGACGTTGCACTTGTGCTTGCCGCACCTCATCAAAAGCCAAGGTCTGGTGATCAACATCGGTTCGGTGGCCTCCCGCAATGTGTTTCCCAACAGCGGCGTTTACTGCGCGACCAAGCACGCGGTACTCGCCCTTGGTGAAGCGATCCGCCAAGACCTCAAAGACAAGGTCGCCTCGACCACCATTTGTCCCGGTGCGGTGGACACGGCTTTCATTGAACAGACCAAGGACGCGGCATTGCTGGACCAATACCGTCCGGGATTCAAAAAGGGCATGCAGCCTGAATTCGTGGCCCGTCAAGTCCTGAATGCCATCGATGCCCGTGGACATGGGATCGTGTCTGACATCACCATCCGTCCCGACTTCCTGTGAATTCTACCGCAGCAGCAAAGTTGCCCTTGCGGCTCGTATTCCTCTCCACTTCGGAGGGATGGGGTGGCTTGGAAATGAACCTGCTGCGCCATGCACGGTGGATGGCCCAAGCGGGCCACCATGCGCGCGTTTTGTGCCTGGAAGGCAGTCCCCTGCACCGCGCTGCATTGGCCTACTTGGAAGAAAAGGAAACCGACGAGCAATTTGACCTGCGCACCATTCGGAAAGGCTGGCGCTATTTAGCGTTGGCTACCGCAGTGCACCGCGCTACACGCTTGATCCGACACCGTGCAGATTGGCTCTGGGTCCGCGACCCTCGGGACTTGGACACCTCCGCTTGGGCGCGCAGGATCATTGGCTGGTTGGGAGGTCCCACCAAGCTGGTTTTTCACCAAGGGATGCAAATCCCGAATCCCAAGCGGTCGTTGTACCACATTCTGCGGTTTGGCGCCATAGATGCTTGGGTCTCCCCGCTCTCCTGGCTCAAAACGCAGGTGTGTGAAAACACCCCCATGACCGAAGATCGGGTGCACATCCTGCCCCTTGGGCTCGACGACAAGTGGTTCGCGCCGGTCCAAGACCCCGTCCAAGAGCAGCGCCAAGCGCGCCTGCAATTGGGATTGAGCCAAGAGTCCTTTGTGGTGGCTTTGGTGGGACGGATCGACCGCAAAAAGGGCCAAGATGTCCTCGTGTCAGCCTTGCGCGAATTGCCCCAAGACGTCCACGCGCTGGTGGTCGGTGACCCGACGCTGGATACCCTGAGCGATTATTTTGACGAAGTCCGGGCCTTTGTCCGCGACAATGAACTCCAATGGCGCGTCCACTTTAGGCCTTACGAGGGATTCCCGCGCAATGCTTTCCTCGCCGCCGATGTGGTGGCGGTCTGTTCCACGCAGGAGAGCGTGGGGTCGGTCACCTTGGAGGCCATGGCCACAGGCTGTGCTGTCATAGGCACCGATTCCGGCGGTACTGCAGAATTGCTGGACGGTGGCCGCGGATGGACGTTCCCTGCGGGCGATTCGGACGCCTTGGCCAACGCGCTGCTGACCTTGCGCAACCATCCCGACGTCTTGGCTCCACGCAGGTCGGCCTGCGCGCCTTACATCGAGCATCACCGCAGAGAAAAGCTTGTAGAACGTTGGCTCAACATGCTGACTCAGGTCGGAGCTGAGTAGGCTAATTTTACAGTCCATGTCCGCATTGACTCAGGAAATAGCCCGCCGCAAGACGTTTGCCATCATCTCCCACCCTGACGCGGGGAAGACCACGCTCACGGAGAAATTTCTCCTGTTTGGAGGAGCCATCCAAACCGCCGGAGCGGTGAAGTCCAACAAGATCACCAAGACGGCCGCATCGGACTTTATGGACATCGAGCGACAGCGGGGCATTTCGGTGGCCACGTCGGTCATGGCATTTGAATACGAAGACTGCCTGATCAACCTGCTCGACACCCCCGGTCACCGGGACTTTGCAGAGGACACCTACCGCACGCTGACGGCGGTGGACAGTGTGATTCTGGTCATTGACTGCGTCAAAGGGGTCGAGGCCCAGACCGAGCGGCTGATGCAAGTCTGCCGGATGCGGGACACCCCCGTCATCATCTTCATCAACAAGATGGACTTGGAAGGCCGGGACGGTTTTGACCTGCTCGACGAGCTCGAGGAGAAGCTCTCCATCAAGGTGCGTCCCCTCTCCTGGCCCATCAGCCAAGGCCACACGTTTCAGGGCGTGTACAACCTGTTCGATGGAACCTTGCGCTTGTTCCAAAGCGACAAGCAGCGGGTCACAGAAGACCTCCTGCGCATTGAGGGGCTCGACGATCCGGCACTGGACGAAATGGTCGGCGCAGACCACGCTGCCGAGTTGCGCGAAGATGTAGAAGTGGTGGAAGGCGTCTATGACCCCCTCGACATGGAGGCCTATGCCCGTGGCGAAGTGGCCCCGGTATTCTTTGGTTCAGCGGTCAACAACTTCGGCGTCCAAGAGATGCTCGATTCATTCATCCGCATCGCCCCCACGCCGCGTCCGCGCACCACGACCCAGCGCGAGGTGGCGCCGACCGAAGAAAAGTTCAGCGGGTTCATTTTCAAGATCCACGCCAACATCGATCCCCGGCACAGGGACAGGATTGCGTTTCTCCGGGTCTGCAGCGGCACCTTTAAACGGGGGGCTTTTTACAAGCACACCCGCCTCAACAAGAAGCTCAAGTTCTCCAACCCGGCCACCTTTATGGCCTCCTCCAAGGCGGTCGTCGACGAGGCCTATCCCGGCGATGTCGTGGGCCTTTACGACACCGGAAACTTCAAAATCGGCGACACCCTGACCGAAGGTGAAGACTTGCAGTTCCAAGGCATTCCCAGCTTCTCTCCCGAGATTTTCAAAGAGCTCCAGAACAATGACCCGATGAAATCCAAGCAATTGGAAAAGGGCATTCAGCAGCTCACCGACGAGGGCGTAGCACAGCTGTTCATCATGAATCCCGGCAACCGCAAAGTGGTGGGCACGGTGGGCGAACTGCAGTTCGAAGTCATTCAGTACCGATTGGAGCACGAGTACGGCGCCAAGGCGACCTTCGTTCCAAAGCGCTTTCACAAGGCCTGCTGGTTGACAGGCGATGAGGAAAAGGTGGCTGAATTCAAGCGGCTCAAGGTCTCAGAAATGGCGGTAGACAAGGACGGGAACGACGTCTATCTGGCGCCCTCCCAATTCATTCTGGACATGGAGCGCGGCAACTTCCCGGAGATCACGTTCCACACCACTTCTGAGTTCAAGACCGCCCATGCAGTGTGAAATTCCATGGCGGGGACACCCGGCCTCCTACCTTTGGTCCATGCCGAGTCTGTTCCGCTTTGCAGCCCTCCTGCTGCTGACCACCGCTTCTTCTTTGGTTTGGAGCCAAACTGACAGCACCGATGCTCCCATGGTGGTGCAGCTCACAGGTGTGGTCGTAGAAGGTGATTCCCTGGGGCCCGTTCCTTTCGCAACGGTCTACAGGTCGCGTGACCAGCGCGGAACCATCACCGACGAATACGGCTTCTTTGCCATTCCTGCCCGGGTGGGCGACACGATTGTATTCAGCGCCATCGGACTGAACAGTGGCCGGCTGATTGTGCCCGACCTCACCGGACAAGAAATGCCGGACCGCATGAGCGTGGTTCAGCCTCTGGGCCGCGACACGGTCATGATGGATGAGGCGCGCATCTACCCCTGGCCGAGCCGCGAGAGGTTCAAACAAGAATTCTTGGCACTGCGGTTGGAAGCCGATGCCCGAGAAAGGGCGCGCCGCAATTTGGAATTCGATCCCATGGCGCTCTACGACCGCATGGCCGACATGGGGTCCAGCCCCCAAGAAAACTTCCGGGTGCTCCAAGCGCGGCAGGCAGAAATGGCGGGATATCAAGGAGGCGTGATGCCTGTCAGCCTTTTGAATCCCGCAGCTTGGGGACAGTTCATCAACGCCCTGCGCAACGGGGATTACCGCAAGCGCTGACGCTGTGCAACATCTGCGTTCCATTATCGTTTTAGGCCACGTGCATCACTTGGCTACCCTCGCCCTGTTTTTGGGGCTCACCTTTGCATCAGCAGCCCAGTCTTACCGCGTCTTTGGCCGGGTCACCGACGGTGCAGGCCAGCCCCTCCCTGGCGCCACGGTGCTCCCACAAGGCAGCCGTTCTGCTGCCGTCACAGATTCCGAGGGCCGCTACGATTTGCCCCTGCGTTCCGGAGAGGAAGTCGCGATCCGCTTCACCTTTATCGGGTTTGACGCCGTGACGCGGAAGGCCGTCCCTACAGAAGAAGGCACGCGGCTCAATGTCCGGCTTCGCGCAGGCGTGGCCCTGAACCAAGCCGAGGTGGAAGCCGACGGAACCCGGACCAGCCCTGTTCAGAAAATCGACCCGCGCATGGCCTCCCGGGTCCCCAGCGTGAGGGGAACGGTGGAAGACCTGCTCATCCAAGCCCCGGTCAACTTCACCAGCGAACTTTCCAGCGCCTACAATGTGCGGGGCGGAAGCTTCGACGAAAACCTCGTCTATGTCAATGGCATTGAGGTGTACCGGCCTTTTTTGGTGCGGGCCGGACAGCAAGAAGGCCTCTCCTTCCCCAACCCCGATATGATCCAGTCCATTCGCTTCTCTGCGGGCGGTTTCGAATCCAAGTACGGCGACCGGATGAGTTCGGTCCTCGACATCAACTACCGCCGGCCCCAAGGGTTTGCTGGTCGGGCCTCGATGAGCCTGCTCGGTGCGCAATTCCAGATGGAAGATGTGTCTGAGAACAAGCGCTGGACCTACAACATGGGCATGCGCTACCGCAACAACGGATACGTGCTCGGCAGCCTGGACGAGGCTGGGGAATACCGGCCTGTCTACACCGACCTCCAAGGCTATGTGACCTACGACCCCGACGGCTACGGGCCTTGGGAGCTTCAAGCGCTGGCCACCGTCGCTCAGAACAAGTACCAGTTCATCCCGCAAACGCGGGAAACCAATGTGGGCACCATCAACGAGGCCCTGCGGCTCACGGTGTACTTCGACGGGCAGGAAGTCACACAGTACCGCACGGGCTTTGCAGCGCTGGCCGCTGACAGGGTCACGCCCACGTCACGGGTCAGGTTCATCGCATCGGCATTTCGCACAGACGAAGAAGAGACCTTTGACATTCTCGGAGGGTACTTCCTGAGCCAGCTCGAACGCGACCCGGGGTCAGACGCTTTTGGAGACGCCTTGGGTTTGCAAGGGGTCGGGTACTTCTTGAACCACGCGCGCAACAACCTGCAGGCGACGGTCCTGTCGGGCAGCGTCAAGGGGTCCTTTACTTGGGACAAGGAAGCGCACCTCACGGAATGGGGCGCTCAAGTCCGCCATGAGGTCATCGACGACCAGCTCAACGAGTGGGAGTTGGTCGACAGCGCAGGCTACATCCTGCCCCACCCCCAAGACGTGATCGGCTACGGCGATGGGGAGCGCCCGTTCCAGCAAATCCTCCTCCAAGACGTTGTGCGCACAGACAACCGCACCACTTCGAGCCGCATGATGGCGTATTTCCAGGACACCTGGAAGGGCGAATGGAACGATGGCAGCGAGTGGCAGGTCCACGCTGGAGCGCGTTTGCACCACTGGACGTTCAACAGACAAACCGTAGGTGGTCCGCGTGTCCATGCTTCTTGGAAGCCCAAATGGACCATGGGCACCGATTCGTTGGGCAACCGCATCATGCGCGATGTGGTGTTCAACCTGGCCGGCGGCTGGTATTGGCAACCCGCTTTTTATCGGGAAATGCGCGACCTCCAAGGTCAAGTCAACCCCGACATCCGCGCCCAGCGGGCCCTCCATTTGATCGCCGGCGTCAACTACCG
>JAKMCX010000090.1 GCA_022428285.1 Flavobacteriales bacterium | reverse complement strand
CAATGCCGCTCCTGAATCCAAAGGTGAAGCTGTCTTGTTGGGCTTCAAACGCGAACTCATAATCGCTGTATGTGGCCGTTGTTGTGATGAAAGCCTTGTCGCTGATGAGGTGGTTCCAGCGGGCGGTGAAGGTGGAGTTTCCCCAAGGGATGCGGCTCCCAAAGTCAGCCGACTGGGACTTGAAATCGAATACATCGCGGCCGAAGTAGCCGCTCAAGTAGAACTGGTCGCGCCGCGAGGCCCGCCAGTTGACCTTGGCATTGAGGTCATAGAAGTAGTATCCCGATCCAGCGAAGGCACCTTCTGGGTTCACGAAAGGCCGGGTCAATATGTCGATGTAGGTCCGGCGGCCACTGATGATGTAACTGATGGTGTCCTCCTTGATGGGCCCCTCCAAAGTCAGCCTTGAGCTGATCAACCCCAGGCCGCCACTTAGCGTGGTTTTTCGGGCGTTTCCTTCTTTCAGGCCGATGTCCAAAACCGAGCTCACCCGGCCACCATATCGGGCGGGCATGGTGCCCTTGGTGACCTCAATGTCTTTGACGGCATCGGGGTTGAAAACGCTGAAAAACCCAAACAAATGCGAGGCGTTGTAGACCACGGCATCGTCCACCAAGACGAGGTTCTGGTCTGGCCCACCGCCCCGAACATAGAAACCGCTGTTGCCTTCTCCAGCACTCTGGATGCCCGGCAGAAACTGAATGACCTTGAGCACGTCTACTTCCCCCAAAAGGGCAGGCAATGACTTGATGGTCTCCACGCCCACTGCAGCCTTTCCCATGTCGGTGCTTTGCGTGTGGTCCGTCCTGTTGGCCTCGACTTCTGCCGCTGCTACAGCGACCACAGAAGGTGTCAGTTCAATGTCGATGGCCGTATTTTCTTGGAGAACAATGGCTTTTTTGAAAGGAGTGTAACCAATGAAAGACCAGGTGAGGTCGTAGCTGCCCTGAGGCAAGGAGAGGCTGTAGAAGCCATAAATGTTGGTCGCCGTTCCCGTCGTGGTGCCATCCACTGTCACCGTCGCGCCCAAGATGTATTCTCCGGTGGTTTGATCCACCACGCGTCCAGTCAATGTGGTCGATTGCCCCCTTGATCCCAAAGCGCTCAACAGCACCAGCAAGAGCAATGACCAACGGAGGGAGGAAGGGGGGTAAATCATGTTTGAATTTCGAAGGTAGAACCACAGAAAGGCGTTGAGGTTTAACTTCTCGCCGAATCCTTTTGGAGTACTGCATGCATGTGATGGATTTTGGATCGAAAAACCGTGGTTACAGCAGGCCATGGCGCCTGATTTTGTGGGTGTGCATGCCGCTTTTGTGGGCGGCGTGCAATGTGAATGGCCCCGGCCCTGATCTGGAGTTGTTTGCCTACAATGCTTCGGATGGCGTGCGCTCCTTGGATCCTGGTAAGGCCACGGATTTAGAATCCATGTGGGTGGTCGATCAGCTCTATGAAGGCTTGTTGGAATTGGACGCTCAATTGGATGTTCAACCGGCATTGGCAGAAGAGTGGAGCGTCTCAGAGGACGGGCTCACTTATGCTTTTCGCCTCAGGTCTGGGGCCTTGTTTCACAATGGTGCACCGGTTACAGCCTCGGACGTTGCGGCCAGTTTTGAAAGGCTACTGGATCCCGATGAAGCCCTCCCTGGCCGTTGGGTGCTCCAAGACCTGCGGCCCGACGGGATACAGGTTTTGGGTGAAGACAGCCTCCTTTTGCTTCTGAGCCGCCCCCAACCTGTGTTTCCAGGATTGCTGGCCACTCCCCATGCGAGCATCGTGCACCTCGGAGGCCGCGCAGGGGACCCGGATACCGAAGACATGGGCAGCGGCCCCTTTGTGCTCAAGGGTTGGATTCCTGAGACGGCGATGGTATTGCACCGAAACCCGAAGTATTGGATGCGGGATACAATGGGCGTTCCGTTGCCCTACCTCGACGGATTGCGGATAGAATTTAACCGTGAGCCCGGAGCCGAATTTTTGGGGTTCAGAAAAGGAGATTACGATTTTGTATCGGCATTGGACCCTGAGTGGATTCAGGCGTTGCGCGAGGAGGACGGGTCGTGGAAGCCGGAGTGGCAAGGCAAGTTTGAGGTCCACCAAGTGCCCTATCTCAAAACAGACTACATCGGATTTCTGGTCGACTCTTCAGCGCTGCAGGCAGGAGGCTTTCCTGCCTTGGGTGCCGACCTGAGGCGGGCCATGAGCATGGCACTGAACCGCGAGGCTCTGGTGCGCGAATTGAGGGCCGATGAGGCCGTGCCGGCCCAAGGGTTTGTGCCTCCTGGAATGCCGGGTTTTGACCACTGGCAGCGCACATTGAGTCCTGATTTGAGCTGGCGGCCCGACGCCGCAGACAGCATTCTGGCAGCGTGGGGCATCGGTGCGGAGCCCCCGTTGCGCCGCTTGCGAGCGGGCACCTTGGGCACGAAGCCCGGCATGGCAGACCTGGCCGGAGTGCTGCAGCACATTTGGGCCGGACACGGCATTGATGTGGACATTGACATTGCGCCGAGTGCCATTGATGCCGAGCGCGTAGCGCGCAGCCAAGTGCCTTTGTTCCGGAAATCCTGGTTGGCCGATTATCCCGACGCCGAAAATTTTCTCGGCCTCTTCATGCCGGACCGCTGGAGCCCCAATGGCCCCAACTACACCCACTATGCCAACGCCGAAGTGACGGCGCTGCTTTTGCGCGCAGCCACCATGATTCGTGGACAGGAGCGCCAAGCCTTGTTGCGTGCCGCAGAATCCAAAATGTTGCTGGACATGCCCGTCATTCCGCTGTGGCACGATCAGGTGGTGCACTTGGTGTCCCGTCAATGGGAGGGCTGGCAGGTGAGCCCGACCAACCGCTTGGACCTGCGCCGGGTACGAAAAACCGATGCCGCACAGCCCTAACTTGTTCGCCGATGCTAAAGATTGATACCCACACGCACATCATGCCCAAGCAGCTCCCGAATTGGAGTTCGAAGTTGGGGTATGGGTCATTCATTCATTTGGAGCACCACAGGGAAGGGGCTGCCCGCATGATGCAAGGGGATCGGTTTTTCAGGGAAGTGATGGCCAACTGCTGGGATCCTGTCGTTCGCATCGATGAGTATGCCAAGTCGGGCGTCCAGGTTCAAGTGGTGTGCACGATTCCAGTATTGTTTGCCTATTGGGCCAAGCCAGAGGATACGGCCGACATCGCGCGCTTCTTAAACGACGACCTCGTCCGCACCATTCAGGACCATCCTCGGCATTATGTGGGGCTGGCGACGCTGCCCATGCAGGACGTTGACTTGAGCATCATAGAATTGGAGCGCTGCGCAAAGCTGGGCTTTGCCGGCATTCAAATTGGCTCCAACATCAATGGATACAACCTGTCCGAACCTCGGTTCAACGCCCTCTGGGAGGCCTGCGAAAGGCTGGGCATGGCCGTGATGATCCACCCGTGGGACATGATGGGCAAGGAAATGATGACCAAGTATTGGCTGCCTTGGCTGGTGGGGATGCCTGCAGAGACTTCCCGCGCGGCTTGTTCAATGGTCTTTGCGGGGGTTTTTGACCGTTATCCCAAATTGCGTGTGATGTTCAGCCACGCCTCCGGAGCTTTTCTTGCCACGCTTGGACGGATAGAGCACGGTTGGCGCTGCCGGCCTGATTTGGTGGCCGTAGACAACCCCAACAGTCCGCGGGATTACTTGGGGAAATTCTGGGTAGACAGCATCACCCATGATGCGCGCTTGATGCAATACGTGCTCGAAATGCAAGGGGCAGACCGCATCGTGATGGGGTCCGACTATCCGTTCCCACTGGGGGACCTTGAGTTTGGACGGTACATCGAGACCGACATGAACCTCAGCGAGGAGGAGCACGAGGCCATTTTTCATGGAGCCGCCTTGAATTGGCTCAACCTCGACAAAGGTCAATTCGTTTGAGCGAATTCAGAATGGAAATGACCTACATCTCTGGGATTTCGCGCAACTCTTCATTCCATTTTTTCGTTGATTAACCGATGGCGTCCTCAGAGGAACTCATAGAACTGATTGAAGGGTGCAAAGGGCAAAAGCCCTCTGCTCAGCGCAAGCTTTATGCGCGCTTCAGTGGACAGCTTTTCGCTACCGCCATTCGCCACACCAATTGCAGAGAAGATGCAGAGGATGTGCTCCAAGACAGTTTTGTCAAGATTTTCAAGCACATCAACAGTTACCGCCAAGATTTTTCATTTGAAGGTTGGATGCGGCGCATCGTGGTCAACACGGCCATCACCCACTACCGTAAAAACTTGAAGCACAGCCACCACAAGGACATCCAAGATGTTCCGGCGACGCCTCGGGATTTGGAGAATTTCAGCGACCCTGAATTCACCGCAGAGGAGTTGGATTTGGCCATCGCTCAGTTGCCACTGGGATACCGAACGGTCTTCTGTATGTATGTGGTCGAAGGGTTCAAGCACCATGAAATCGCAGAGAAATTGGACATCGATGTCAACACATCGAAGAGCCAATTGAGTCGGGCTAGGAAATATTTGCAACGTGTTCTTGCAACCCTTTCCGCCCGAGCGCAGTCTACCACAAGCACAGCAACCGGAATAGCCGGTACAGCACAATGAAGGAGAACAACTTCAATACCATTATGACGGACGCGGACTTTGATGCCCGCTGCCGCACCATGCTCGAAGCCAGCGAGGCAGTGGCCCCTGAGCCAAGGGCAGACCTGTTTGCCGATGCTGCTCCCAAAGCAGCGGGGATGGGCTGGGTCAAATGGGGAGCCGCCGCCATTGTTTTGGCTGGGGCAGTCCTGTGGGCAACAAGCCCTAATCCGGATACCGGGTCCTCACATCCGGTTCAAAGCATGGAACAGGAGGCACCTGTGAACATGCCCGAGGTGGCAGAGTCAGAGGCAGTGTTGATGGCCAGCCCAACAGAAGACGCCGTCGCAGCAGAGCTGCCGGCCTCAGAAATGGAGGGCGTCACAACACCCTCCCCAGAGAGCCTGCCAGTGGCTTCATCCGCACCGGTCCCTTCAACGCCGAAAGCTTCGGAAGCTCCTTCAATAGAGCCCAAACAGGAAGGCGCGACAGCCACTTCCACAATGGACGATCCCGCGACAGGACATTCAGAGTTTGACGCGGGCGCAGAATTAGAAGTTGAAGGGCCCAGTGCCCTCAACAACGGAGCCGATGCCGTTCCGGTAGAAACGCCGGTGCCAGCAGCCGAAGCCAATCCTGAAATGGAGGCGGCGCCGGAAGATGCGCCAGAGACAAGTCCGAAACTCACCTTGCCTTTGACTCTGCCTTCGGGCGGCGGACAGCGTTGAGTCTCGTGCACCGCTTCCTGCGATTCACAACTTATTTAGGGGCCATGGTCAGTGCCTGTCCATCCCTTTACAGACTGCGCTCCTTCGTTAGGCTTGCCTGCGCTGTTCTGTTGTTACACAGCACGGTCCAAGTCTTTGCTTCAGGAGGATGTCATCGGGATACCATCACCATCGATGGTGCCCCGCTGGAACTTCAACTGGAGTTGTCACAAGCCCCCAAAGACTTTGAGTATTCAGGAAAGAAGGCCCGCAATTTGTCGCGCAGAGGGCCCACTGTGTTGATCGGTATGGGCTCAGGATTCTCCAGGCATTCCAACAGCACTTTGGGGCCACACGTTTCTCGGTTTATTGGCAAGCCAACGCGTCCCGCAGCCACAATCCGCGCTGGTTTGGAGTGGGGGACTGAGCGTCGCTTTGTCCGAAGCGATGCCGCGATTACTTTCTCGAACAATTGGTCCTATGACGCCTTGTTTTTGAACGACAGTGTCTACAAGGTTCAGGCAGATGGGCAGGGCGGTATGGAGCAATTGATCCGCTTTACATACCCCGATTTGGGTGTGGAGTTTGACACCTTGCCTTTGCCTACATCGCTCCATGCGGTTCAATCACTCTCCCTCGGACTTGTCTTTGGCGGCTCGATTGGAAAAAGTCCAGCCGGAAGGAAGTCACCCTCTCGCTGGTGGTTGGGCGTGTCGGGGAGCAGGACACAATCCAAAAGGCAAGGCTCCGAAGTCAACAGGGTGGTGAATTCAATGCTGCCTTCGCCTTCGAATGTCCTTGCCGAAGCGCGCAACGATTGGGAGTCCACCGAATTGTGGTCCTTGGGAATCCGGTGGGGAGCATCTGTTCCCATGGGCCGGCAGGGCTGGGAAGGCACGGTCAATGGATACTGGTTTGGGGGGGTGGCCCCGAGGTTGGGTATCAGCTGTGGTGTTCAAAAGCGCTGGGTTAACAAGCGTTGACACCTTTTGGCAAGCTTACAAACAACATTTTCGGCCTTCGCTGCGTCATATAAATGCAGGCGTAAGCGCACTGCAGACACAGCGAAGATTTGGTTCAAGTTGTTTTGGTTAAGGTGAAGGAGCTCCGAACGCGGGGCTCCTTCTCGTTTATACTGGCTTCAATTGGTTAATTTGCAGACATGGACCAGGAATTAAGAGGCTTGAACCGACAACGAGCTGCAGGCTACGGCCTGTTGGTGATGCTGTTGTTCTCCCAAGGATACACAGCTTGCGCACAGCTCATCAATCCTGGTTTTGAGAGCTCCACCGCATTGCCCTCGGCTCCTGGGATGTGGCATTTGCTGCCCGGTTGGAACAATGCATTGAGCGGACTTTCCTCACCCGATTTTTTCCATGTAGACGGAACATTGGGCGGTGATTTGCCTGAAACCCCCATTGCGCTGGTGAATCCATATGAGGGCCGGGGCATCGCCGGTCTTGCTGTGATCAAAAGGAATGGCGCGGGACAACCCTTGTCGAGGGAGTACCTGGTTCAAAGCTTTGCACAGCCATTGACCGTGGGTCAACACTACCGCTTGAGTTTTGCTTTTACCAACGGCGAACGCATTGAGACTTCCTGGTCGGGGTTGTCGGTGAAAGGAGTTGGAGTGGCGCTCAGTACAGATCAGCCTTCCCAGTTTGGAGACGGCATCTTGGATTTGCCTCCGGTGTTTGCTTTTTCCTATGCCCGGTACGAAGAGGATTGGAACGAAGTAAGTGTCACCTTTCAAGCAGATGCCCCACACCGTTTTTTGACGGTGGGTGTTTTCCTTCCAGACGATGATGTGGAGGCCGTGATCAGCGCAGGCGACAACCCCAGCTTGGCTTATTACTTTTTCGACGCTTTTTCCTTGGAGCCCATTCCCGCACCAGGAGACCCGAATCCGGCGCAGGATCAGGTCAAAGGCCCAGAGCCCTCTCTCGATTTCGAAGAGGCTGGGTTTGGCACGTTTGTGCCCAATGCGTTCTCTCCAAATGGCGATGGCCTCAACGATTTTTTCGAGCCTCAGGTCGGCTCAATTTTACCGGTTTCCTTCAAGGTGTACTCCCGTTGGGGGGGCTTGATCGCAGAATTGGACCCCGGTCAACCTGTGTGGGACGGCAAGGATGGCAATGGAAAGCTTTTAGAACCGGGCATGTACATATGGATGCTCGAGTGGCCCAGAAGCGCGCCGAGTGAGCTCAGAAATCAGCAGGGTGCTGTTTTGTTGCTCGATTGAGCAGCCCGAGGGTATTGCCGTTCGGCCATAACGCACAACAGTTGGCGCACGCGACACATTTTCCATTGATGGAAGGCTTGCCCGAAGATCACATCGCAAGGTGCTGGTGGGAGGGACGAATGCCTGCATTGTCATCGGGTGGCAATTGGCCCCAACGCCCCACTTCAGGTGGTTTTGATGCCAAACGGGATGCAGTGGGTCAGAAAATTCACCTCGGGCCACTTCTGGTCGACCGGTTGAAGGCGCAATACGCCAATGCCCAGTTGGCTTACCCCGTCAGGCTTCAAGACCTCAGCGATCCCCAATCTCGCACGGTGACCACAGGCCATCAGTTGTGCTTGGCAGGAGGACCGGCATTTACTTTCTACAAAATTCAAACGGCCATAACGCTGGCCCTCCGGCTTCAAGAACGCTGGAAAACTCCTGTTGTGCCTGTTTTTTGGTTGGCATCGGAAGACCACGACTTTGATGAGGTGCGCAGCCTCTGGAACGGTGCTCAATGGCAGACTTGGCGCCCTGAACCCCAGCAGGGTGGAGCGGTCGGAAGGATGTCCACAAAAGGTCTGGAAGGGGAACTGCAGTCTTGGGCGAGCGCACTTGAATTGTCCGGCTCAGGAGCCGATGGACTCAAGTTTCCCAAAGACAGCACGATGTCCCAAGCCATGCGGCATTGGGTGCACGCCATGTTTGGTCCAGAACAGGTGGTGGTGATCGATGGCGATGACCCAGCGTTGAAGGCCACCTTCATCGAGACCATGCAGCGCGAAGTCCGAGAATCGCTCACGCTCGAGGCGGTTTCGTCGTGCAACAGCGATCTGGAAACAGCCGGATTCAAACCGCAGGTGCACGTCCGGCCATGCAACTTGTTCCACGTCGTTCCCGGTGGACGTCATCGGTTGACCGCTTCGGGTCAAATGTGGCAATCCCTCGGTGGCGCTCAATGGGAGGGGACCGAGGCCCTTTGCCAACACATCGCAGACCATCCAGAGGAATTCTCGCCGAATGCCTTGCTTCGTCCCGTGTATCAAGCCCAGCTGCTCCCTGATGTGGCCATGGTAGGAGGATTGGCCGAGGTCGCTTATGGGATGCAGTTGCCCGGTGTTTTTGCGCGGCTTGGAATGGAGCAGCCGGTCTTGGTGCCGCGCGACAGTGCGGTGGTGTTGCCAAAGCGTTGGTCGAATGCCGCCACCAAAGCCGGTTTGACCGATGCTGCGCTGCTCGAGCCCAAGGCGACATGGGTGCAAGGAGTGGTGAATCAGGCAGAGGCTCCAGATGCAGCGGCCTGGCGACTGTCAATGCAGGAGCAAGCCGCGAAGGCCTCCGAAGCGCTGGTCCAAGTGGACCGTTCGCTGGAGGGCAGTGTGAACGCGGCTTTGGCCAAAATGGAGAACCTTTTAGATCGGCTCGAACAACAAACGGTCAAGGCGGTCAAAAGAAAGGAGTCAGATGCCATGTCGAGACTCGACCGCTTGGACGGTTGGGTTCGGCCAAACGGGAAGCCACAAGAGCGCATTTACAGCTTTTTTCACCTCGCATCAGAATGGCAGCAACAGGCTGAGGATGCTGCACCTCTTGAAGAAGCGCTGGCACAGGCCAGCCTCCGAGGGCATGAGGCTGCGGATTGGAGTCCGCTTGTCCATGTGATTCGGAGCGGACCTCATTAACTTGGTCCCCTTATACGAGAGGCAATGTTCCTTTCTGTGTTGATCCTGTTCCCACACCCAACACCATGAAAGACAACAACGAACATTCCCTTCATGCAGCGCAAGATGCCGATGGCCGCGCCGCTTCCCCACAACTGTCTGAAGAAGTCAAGAATTTCCTCATTGACATCGACGGCACGATTACCGAAGATGTGCCCAATGAGCAGCCGGAGCGGATGGCCACGTGCGCGCCGTTTCCCGACGCTCTGGCCACTTTGAACGGATGGTACGGCGAAGGCCACATCATCACCTTCTTTACAAGCCGCACCGAAGACCACCGCGAAGTGACCGAAGCTTGGCTTCAACAGCACGGCTTCCGCTACCATGGGCTGCTCATGGGCAAGCCACGCGGGGGCAATTACCACTGGATCGACAACCATGTGGTGCGGGCGACCCGATATGTCGACAGGTTCACCCAGCTGGTCAAGACGACCCGGGAAATCGAAGTCTTCAAAGGCAACGAGTCCTCCCCGGAGTAAGCCGGAAGTTTAGGGCTTGCTGTCTAAGAAGCGCTGGAGAATGATGGCTGCAGCGACCTTGTCGAGGTTGCCTTTTTCTCGCCGTTTGGACTTTCGCATGCCCCCCATGACCATGGCGGCGGATGCCTCCCGACTGCTGTAGTCCTCGTCCACAAAGTGAACGGGGGTGTCGGGATAACGCTTGCGCAGCGCCGCTGCAAAAGCATCAATGTCGTGAGAGCTGTGGGTGGTGTCTCCAGAGATGAGTCCGGGCTTGCCCACCACCAGGCCGGCGCAAGGTTCGGCGCTCAGGAGGGCGTCAACGACCCGCGGCCATTCTTGGGGACTGCAGGTGCATTCTGGTGCAGCGATCATGGCGCCACTGTCCGTGATGGCGATTCCGATGCGCCGGTTTCCAAAATCAAATGCGATGTAGCGGGCCACGGTGCGAAGGTACCTTGGTGTCCCGGTATCTTCGCCCTATGGAACAAGCGATGGATGCCTTAGGCACAACAGCGGCGCATTGGATGTCGGTGCGCCAAGCCGTGGAGTCGGCATGGGAGGACAGGAGTCTGTGTGATCAAAGAGAAACGCAAGACGCCGTAGAAACGGTGGTGGCCGCGTTGGATGCTGGCGAACTGCGTTGCGCCGAGCCGGTGGACGGAGACTGGCAGGTCAACGCGTGGGTGAAAAAGGCCGTCGTGCTCTATTTCCCCATGCGAAAGATGGAAATTCAGGAAGTGGGGCCATTCCAGTTTCACGACAAGATGGCCTTGAAGCGCAACCACGCAGAAGCGGGGGTTCGCGTGGTCCCACATGCGATCGCACGCTACGGCGCCTTCTTGGGCAGAGGAGTGGTGATGATGCCGAGCTATGTCAATATTGGAGCATACGTGGGTGGGGGCACGATGGTGGACACTTGGGCCACAGTGGGTTCCTGTGCGCAGATTGGAGCCGATGTACACCTCAGCGGGGGCGTCGGAATCGGAGGGGTATTGGAGCCTTTGCAAGCGGCACCCGTCATCATAGAGGACGGAGCCTTTATCGGATCGAGGGCCATTGTCGTGGAAGGGGTTCGTGTAGGTCGCGAAGCCGTGCTTGGAGCTGGAGTGGTGTTGACGGCGAGCACGCCCATCATCGATGTTTCCGGGCCCGAGCCGGTGGAGTACAGGGGCGCTGTGCCCGCTCGTGCCGTGGTCATTCCTGGAACGCGCCAAAAACGCTTCCCCGCTGGTGAATACGGCGTCCCATGCGCCTTGATCGTAGGCCACCGAAAGGAGAGCACAGACCGAAAGACGTCACTCAACGATGCGTTGCGCACCCACGCGGTCGCGGTATGATGCAGGGGACTGAGGACCACGGCCTCGACGACAAAGCCCGGGTGGTGCTGCTTCAGCCGGCCTTTTTGGGCGATGCGGTCTTGTCGTCCGCCATTCTCGAGTCTTGGCACCGGGCTTTTCCAAACCATGCGCTTTCCATCGTGGTGCGGGATGCTGCGGCTGGATTGTTCCAAAACCATCCCTTTCTGGATGCGGTGCACGTGTGGAACAGATCGGGTTGGCTCAAATATCCACGGTTGCTGCAGGTGGCACAAGGTGTGCGGTCCAGCCGCCCTCAAGTGGTGGTCAATTTGCACCGTTTTACCAGCATGGCCATGCTCGCCCAGAGGTCGGGTGCTCCCCATGTGACGGGTTTTTTGAACCCGGGCAAATGGCAATCAAAACGCGCGCATCTGGTGGGGCATGGCATCGGCGATGGACGTCATGAAACTGAGCGCAACCACGCCCAGGTCGCACGATACCTCGGCGAGTGGGATCCGACAATGGACCGTCCTGCGCTTCACCCGACCCCGCAACATCACGCCGCTGCAGAGGCTTGGCCTTCCGGCGCTTTGATCCTCGCACCGGCCAGTGTGTGGGCCACAAAGCGCTGGCCTGAATCCCGTTGGGCCGGTTTGGCGGACCGCTGGGCGCAAGACCACAGTGGTCAGCCCATCGTTTTGCTGGGAGGCAAGGGGGACAAGGCGCTGCTCGGCCGCATTGCCCAAGCGTGCACTCAGGCGCGCCCCCTTATATGTGCGGGAGACTTGAATTTGCTGGGAGCCGCAGCGTTGATGGCAAAGGCGGACCTCGTGGTCAGCAACGACAGTGCGCCGCTTCACATGGCTGGCGCAGTTGGCACTGCAGTGGTGGCGGTGTTCTGCAGCACGACACCCCGGTTTGGCTTTGGCGTTTTGCCTGCCATGAAGGCTGCGGGGAGTGCAGCAGAAGTAGAAGTTGGGGAGGACGCATTGGAATGCAAGCCCTGTGGACTACATGGCCACAAAGTCTGCCCCAAGCAGCACTTCAGGTGTGGAAATGAAATCGAGGTGGACCGCGTCATCGCGGCCATGAGGTCGGTCAGCAGCCCTCGAGGTTGAAGCCCGACTCTTTGGTGATGCGCAAAACGCACGTTGGAGACACGAATTCAACGTACTCCTTGAAAGTGACCCCATCGACCACCATAGACAGCTCCGCACCGATCATCTCCTGAGATTGGGGATGAAATTGGAAGTTGCCATAATTCAGACGAACCCCTTGGTCGGCCAGTGCCAGGCGCACTTCATTGAGCACCTCACGGCTCATGGGACCTTCGAGTACGCTCAATACAGTCTCTGGCTCAGAAGGCGCATCTGTCTGAGCAGCAGCAGAAAAAGGCATGCTCAAGAGGGCAAACAGGCAGGTTGCAATCAGTGGGGACGTGGCTAGAAACTTCATAGCTCCAATGTACGGTGCAGCGCGATGTCCATCAAAGTACCCTTGTTGCAGGCTACCGGTGCATCCGTTGTGAAAAAGTGAAGCCCTAGAGCGGCGAAAGGGGATAGCAGTGAGGGTATTTTCGATGTCCTATATCAAACGCATGCAGTTCATCGTATCCAGCACCGCCTTACTCCGCCAGCTTCAGGCCATCAGTGGCGTGCTCAACAGCAGCAACACGTTGCCCATCTTGGACAACTTCTTGTTCGACATCAAACCGGGCAAGGCCTCCATCAGCGCCAGCGACCTCGAGACCACCATGACCACCACGGTGGAGGTGACTTCGGAAGAGGAGGGCGCCATTGCGATCCCCGCAAAAATGTTGCTCGACATCTTGAAGACGTTTGAGGACCTCCCTTTGACTTTCAAAGTCGACGCCAAGACTTGTGGTGTCGAATTGACCAGCGAAGCGGGCAAGTACAAATTGGCCGGTGCCCATGCGGATGAATTTCCACGCACACCAGAACTCGAGGATGCCACATCGGTAACCTTGAATTCCGACACCCTCGCCGAAGCGGTTTCCCGCACACTTTTTGCCGCGGGCAGCGATGACCTTCGGCCTGTCATGAGCGGCATCTTCTTTGAGCTGCGCAACGACCATTTGAGTTTTGTCGCCACTGACGCTCACCGCTTGGTGCGGTATGCCAGAAACGACGCGTCTGCGCCTGAAAATGCAGAGATGATCGTCCCCAAGAAGCCTTTGAACCTCTTGAAAGGGACCTTGCCCATGACCGACGAAGTGGTGGTCTCATTCAACGAAGCCAACGCCCATTTCAAATACGGTGAAATGGACCTTGTGTGCCGCTTGATCGAGGGCAAATACCCGAACTATGAAGCGGTGATTCCAAAGGAGAATCCGAACTGCATGACCATTGACAGGAAGGATTTCCAACGCAGCATTCGCAGGGTGTCCATCTTCGCCAACAAGACCACGCACCAGGTTCGCCTGTCCTTGGCAGGAAGCAGCCTCAAAATCAGTGCCGAGGATGTGGATTTCGCCAACGAAGCCCACGAGACCCTGGCCTGCAGCTATGCCGGAGATGACATGGAGATCGGTTTCAACAGCCGCTTTTTGCTCGACATGTTGAACAACCTCGATGCACAGCAGATCACCTTGGAGTTGAGCGCGCCAAACCGCGCGGGCATCATCCGTCCGCAACACGACGGTGAGAACAACGGTGAGGACATCCTCATGTTGGTGATGCCGGTGATGCTCAACGCCTAAGCGTAAGCCTCTTCAGCGCATACAAGGTGGCCTAGACGCCCAACCCTTGGTCACTCCCCTTCAATGGGCCTTTCGCCTTGCGGGAGAATGTCGTCCATGTCAGTGGGCGTCTGATCACCGTCACCGCCTGCATGCTCCGTGAGGGTCTGCCCGCTGTCTCCGCCTGCATCATCTTGGAATTCATCCGATTCCGGTTCTTCTTCGGGAGGCAACGGAGGCGGTTGTGGGCCTTCTTTGCGCCAAACCAGCGCCAACAATCCCCCTACGAAAGCGCCCGCGAGGTGGCCTTGCCAACTCACACCCACTTCAATGGGGAACACCCCCCAAACGATGCTGCCGTAGAGGAAGACGACAACGAGGGCGACCCGCATCAGCACCGTGTGACGCCGAATGACGCCACTCAAAAAGAGAAAGGCGGCAAGGGCATACACCACTCCGCTGAGTCCTATGTGGTTGCCGCTGGCCCCGCTCGTCCACAACAGGGCTCCGCTTCCCAACCACGTCCAAAACAGCACTTTCATGCCTATTCCCCGGTAGAAATAGAGCAGCATGGAGGAGAGCGTAAAGAATGACACCGTATTGCCCCAGATGTGCTCCCAGCCACCGTGTAAAAAGGCCATGGATAGAATGCCTACCAACCCTTCGGTGCGCAGTGGCCGGTTGCCAAAACGGTTCAGGCCAAGGTTGAATTGCAGGTTGATGAGAAAGGCCCCCCAAATGAGAACGAGGCAGCCAATGGTCACGATCAACGACTGCTGAATGCGCCGCCGGTCTGCTTCCAATTCCCTTTTAACATGCTCAGGTGGAGGTCCATTGAACCGCATGTTCGGTCTTCGATGGGAGCGCCAAGGGCGCGCACCCGGCGATATAGGGCCACTCCCAGGCGCGCTGGGCGGCGTGTTTTGAGCGGTGCCATTGGGCTTCTGGGCACCCGCTCCAATGCTGGAACTGGTGCTAGAAGTGCCGCCGAATTTGGGATTCGGTGTGGCATCCACATGATCATTTGGAAAAGAACCCACGCTTCGAAATTAGGCCGCAAATCATGGAACTACTTTGCCACTGCGAACCTGATAGACAATGAGCGTCACAGAACTCACCGCTTTGATTTCTCTGTTGGAAGATCCCGATGAGGGCATCTACCAGACCGTGCTTCAAGAATTGGAGCAGATTGGTGAACCGGCTCTGCGGCCATTGCGCACGGCCATCTCTGAAGAGGGCCATGGCGATGTGTTCCTGAGCCGGGCCAAAGCCCTGCTGGATCACCTCGGAACCGGGGAGGTCAGAAGTGGCTTTGCCGATTGGATCGGATCTGAGGACCACCATGTGGCCGAGGCGTTGATGCTGCTGGACCGTTACATCGACCCTACGCGTTCCGTTCAGGAGCTCAAGGAAACGGTGGACCGGGTCAGGCAAGACATTTGGCTGGAGCTCAACGATGACATGACCGCTTTGGAGCAGGTCAAGGTGTTCAACCGCATTTTCTTTGAGCACCATGGTTTTGAGGGCACCCGCGGTGGCGCAGCCAAGCCTGCACACGCCTTGCCCAGAGAAGTGCTGTCCCAGCGCAAGGGGAATTCCCTGGCTTTGGGGGCGCTGTACCTCTCATTGGCACAAGAACTGGCGCTGCCCATTCACGGTGTCAACCTTCCGAATCATTTCATCTTGGCCTATTGCGACGGCGGTCATTTGGGGGAGTTCAATGAAGACGGCGGGCCGGGAGGCGTGTTGTTCTACATCAATCCGTTCAACAAAGGCGGCATCATTCATCCCGATGAGGTCAATGCCTTTTTGGGACACTTGGATTTGCCTGTAGGCCAGCAAAGCTGCGGTCCTTGTCACCCTGTAGATGTGGTCAGGAGGCTCATCGGCAACCTGGCTTATGCGTTCGAACGCGAAGAGCAGTTGGAGCAAGCAGAACGGATGCGGGAGCTTCTGTTTTTTGTGGAGGGGTGTTCATCCCCTCAGCGCGCCGAGCGTGCGGAATAACACCTTGAGGTCTCCAGCAAAACTGTGCTTTTGGGCATAGTCGGACTGCACCGCCATTTTCTTGGGTAAGATGTCCTGCCGGTAGCAGGATGTGGGGTCTGCAGCTGCAGCGAGCAAGAGGCCTTCATCCTTGAAGACCAAAGCGTCGGGTCCGGTCACGCCGGGCCGCACTTTGAGAATCAGTTGCCATTCCGGCGAAGACAGGTCCACGAATTCGGGCACCTCAGGCCGGGGGCCGACGAGGCTCATGTCGCCTCGGAGTACATTCCACAACTGTGGCCACTCGTCGATCCGAAAGCGCCGCAGTACGGCTCCCAGCGGTGTCACCCGCAGGTCGCCTTCTCCCGCAGTGATGGCGGAATCGCCGGGCTTTACAGGACGCATGGTCCTGAACTTCAGGATGTCAAACGGATGGCCGAACCGACCAATGCGTTGTTGTTTGAACAACACATTTGGACCCTGTTTGAGCCGCAGTGCAACAGCTATGGCGATGAGCGGCACGCCAAGGATGACCATCATGCCTGCAGCTGCCAAGAGGTCAAAAGCGCGTTTCATGACACCGCTTGGCCTTTGAGATTTGCCATGGCGTCGGTCAGCGC
>JAKMCX010000088.1 GCA_022428285.1 Flavobacteriales bacterium | reverse complement strand
CCGAAGCACATCGACCGGGAATAGGAGAGGACGGGGCCTTCCTTTACCGAGAGGTACGTCTTGGGACCATGGCAGGCGCTGCACAAGAAGATGAGCGCTGTCAACCCCAAACATTGGAGTATGGATTGCACTGCTTGAAAGGGCTGGGGCGCTTTCACTTTTTGCGCTTCTGGTTGCGGGACTTGCGGGATTGGTCCCGTTGATTTTTCATTTCCTCGGCCCGCTTTTGCTGCTCCTTTTGCATGGTCTCGAGCCGCTCTGCAAATCCGCTTTTCTTTTTCTCCTCCTTGGGCGCAGCCTGCTTGGCTTTGATCTTCTCTCGGATTTTGTCCTCGTCGATGAAGAACTTCTTGACGGCGGTGACCTGACCGATGGTCACCACATTGGCCATGAAATAGTAGAGGCTCAGTCCACTGGCGTAGCGGTTAAAGAAGAACAGCATGAACAGCGGCATGATCCGCATCATGATCCGCATGTCGGGCATCCCGGGTTGAGTGGGGGCTGCCTGTTGGGCCATGTTTTGGTTCGCGTATATGAACATCGATCCGGCCATCAGGAGTGTGAAGCCCGATACGTGTGCACCGTAGAAAGGAATTTCAAATGGCAGGTTGAGGATGCTGTCATAAGCAGCGAGGTCTTCGGCCCACAAAAAGGATTTGCCCCTGAGTTCGATGTTGGCCGGGAAGAACCGGAACATGGCATACAGCAGAGGGGCTTGAATGAGCTGTGGGATGCAACCGGCGATTGGATTGACGCCACTGTCGCGGTACAGCTTCATGGTGTCCTGCTGCCGCTGCATGGCATCTTCCTGGTCGGGGTATTTTTCGTTGATGACCTCCAAGTCAGGCTTCAGGATGCGCATCTTGGCCGAACTCACATAATTCTTCCAAGTGATGGGGAACAGGACCGACTTGATCAGCAGCGTCATGATGAGTACGATCAGTCCTGCGGAGCCAATGTACTTGGCCAGAAATGAGTAGACCCAGAAGATGATGTTGCGGTTGATCCAACCAAAGATCCACCAACCGAAGTCGATGACGCGGCCAATTTCACCCCAGCCTGTGGTGTTCAGGGCGTTGACATCGTTGGGGCCAAAATAGAACTGGACGGCGGCGATTTCTCTTCCGTCGATGTCTGCAGTGGGCAGGGTGACATCCATCCCAAACCGCATGTTGATGGTGGTGTCCTCTTCGTTGACTGGAGGAAGGCTCCTGAGTTTTCCGGAGTTGAATCCGGCTTCACTGCCTACGATGGCAGAGAAGTAATTCTGCTTGAATGCGACCCATTCCACGGGGTCCTCAATGTCGGCTTCATCGTCCCTGCCTTCGTACAGGTAGTCGCGCCCGTGGCCTTGTTCACGGTAGTAGATGCTGCTGCGCTGGCGTTCCCATTCGAGGCCTTTTTCGTTGTGACGCCCATCGGCTTGCCATTGGAACCCCACTTCGCCTCGTGCGTCTTCGAAGCGTGCCTGGACATCCAGCAAGTACCCATCGATGGTGTAGGTCAGTTCACGCAATGGTCCGCTGCCCCTGGCGGCGAGGACCACTTTTTCGGGTGAGGATTCAACCACGTCGAACCGCTGGTTGTACGATCCCTCACCGCGCGCTACCCAGTTCACATCGGATCCGTTTTCGGTCCAGAGTTGGATGGGTTCTTTCTTCCAAAAGTCCAGGTAACCGTCTTTGAGCTCCGCCTTGATGAGGTTGGCACCGTCGGTAGAGATTTCCACCTCTAGATCGCTGGAAGACAGCATCACAGTCTGAGCTGTGTAGGTGCTGTCCACAGCACTGAGGTCATCTGAGCTGGGCAAGTCGATGACTTCTTCAGGCGTCTCAGGCGAGGGTTCAGTGGTGGTGACGTTCTCCGAAACCTCGGGAACAGGCACGAAATAAAGCTGATACACGATGACCATCGCGAAAATCAGCAGGAAACCAGTGATGGTGTTGCGGTCCATTGGGCGGCAAACTTACGGGTTCACCACGCGTGTGCGCGGTCATTCATCCACAGTCCTTTCACTTTCATGGCTTGCTCGAGGATATCTCGAACACAACCAGTGCCTCCAGGCATTGGACTGACGTAATCTGATACGGCGCGGACCTCGGGAACGGCATCGTTCGGACAGCAGGCCAAACCGGCAGCTTGGAGTACAGGGATGTCGGGAATGTCATCGCCCATGTAGCACACTTGATCGGCTTGAAGGCCCCATCGGCTGCACAGGGATTCAAATGACCCCAGTTTCTCGGAGGCCCCCATGATGACTTCTGTGACGCCCAAACCATTCATCCGACGCACCACTTCTTCGCTTCTGCCTCCGGAAATCATGGCGATTCGAACGCCGCACTTGGCAGCATGCTGTACCGCGTATCCGTCGCGTGTGCTTGCGGTCCTGACTTGCTCGCCTCCGGGCATGAGGAAGACGGTTCCATTGGTGAAAACGCCATCGTTGTCAAAGACAAAGGCTTCAATCTGTTGGAGCCGCTGCTTGAAAGGGCGGGAGGGGGTCGTGTCCATGTTGGTGCAAGATGCGGTTGGTCAGGATGCGGTGCAATGTGGCGAGTTCCGATGGCCCTTGTGCAGGGTCCGAAAGCACGTCGGTTTGCTGTTTGAGCGTGGTTCTGTCGTTGCGCGAGGCTGGACCTGAAACCGTGTTGAGTGCCTTTCCCTTGAGGGCGTTGGATACGCTTTCTTCGACCAGCGGAGCGAGCATGTCTAGGGAGAGGTGGTGGGTTTCCAAATAGCCCTCGACGGTGCCGAGCCAGGCGGCGGTCAGGTTGCCTGCGAGGACGGCCCCGACGTGCAATGCCCTGCGGGACTCCGATGTCAATGAGAACGCTTTTGGGGAAAGTTGTTGGGCCCAATGGAGCCAGCCGGGGTTCGCGGATTCCACGGCGATTGGCATCGCGCTCCAATCTGGCGTTTGACCCGATATGAAGGTCATGGGGGGCCACATGACGGCCCGGTCTGAAGAGGGGACGGGCAATGCGTCCAAGGGCACCGCGCCCGCATGGTGGGCCAACAGTGTACCGGGTTGGAGGCCGGGCGCGATTCGCTCCGCCACTTCTGAAATGGCGCCGTCTGGAACGGCGATGAAGACGGCATCGGTTTGGAGTGAAGCCTCCCAGTGGTGGATGTCACGTACGCTTTCAGAGGGGGTCCGGCCCCACCTGTGGGTGCGGATGCCGAGTTCTTCCAGTCGGTCCGCCCAATGGTGGCCCAAGCGCCCTTGTCCTATGACGTGTGCGCTTTGAATCATGCGGCGTTCTCCTTTGGCTGTCTGATGCGCTGGGTTTTGCGGCGCTGGCGCACGGCCATCAGCGCACCGCTGGTCATGATCAAACACCCGATCCACAAGAGGTTGATTTGCGGAAATACAGTGGCCTGCATGACGATGAAGTCACGTCGGATGGAAAGGTTCTCCCAAACCACGGTTTCGAAGGTGGCTTCGGCGGGCCGGAAGCCATCGATGCGCAGTTTGACTCCGCGGCTCTCGAGGGTGACCATGTCTGGAATGAACAGGCTGTCGCGCACGATGTACAAGGCCACGAAATTGGTGTCCGCTCCACCGCCGGTGAGTCGGAAATGGGCCGCCACAGCGAGGTCTTTGTCCAAGAGGCCATACTGGGGCTTCTCTTCGAGGGTCACTGCCGAAATCGAATCCAGGGCGAGCATGGACCTGCCGATGACGAGGCTGTCGCGCCGCATGAGGTCGTGTTTGCGGCCGTCCATCCAGCCGTTTTCGTCGGCTTCGGGTTCCGACACCCGCCCCCATTTGATGTGGGTATAGAGGTCGCGGTTCCAGAACCGCTTGGTGTCCGGCTCAGGAGCATTGCCCATTTGCTCGTTGAGTTGGATGCGGGGCTCCAACGTAAAGGCAAAAGGACCGGGCTTGCCCGCAGACCAAGGGAACGATTGGGTTTTTTGCCGCTCATTGGGAATGGGCACAAAAGTCCAGTGGTCTTCCAGGTCTTCTGTAAAGCGCGGAGAGGCAGTGTGGTCTTCGTTGCATTGAAACAGGAACCCCTCGTTGGACACCACCTGTCCTTCCTTGTATGAGGCTGGAAGTGTTTCGAAATAGTCCACCGCGAACTTGGCATGGATGCCGTCGCGGCGCCGCTCTTGGTAGCACACATAGTAAGGGCCGAGGGCCACGGTGTCTTCCTGGAGGAGCAGCAAGTCCTCGTCGTTGGACAGCGCCTCATTGAGCATCGCCAAGTCGCCAAATCTGTTTTGGCTGATGGTGTCCTTCTTGGCGTTGGAGAGCACTGCGCCAAAAATCACCAGCGCAAATCCAATGTGGGCGATGCTCGCGCCCGCATGGTCCCAGCGCCCTTTGAGGCCTTGGACAATGTAATCAGCGTTGGCCGCAGCGGACCACAGGCAAGCAAAAAGCAGCGCCACACGGGGTGCTTCCCAGGATTCAAAGGCGTAGGTCCAGGCCACAATGCTGGTCAGGACTCCGGCGACCAAAAGACTGCGGAGGAGCTTGAGAAACAGGCCCGCTCCACTGTTGCTCTTGTAGCGTAAGTACTGCGTGAACGCGGTGATGCTGACAAACAAAAACGCCAAGGGAACTTGGATGGCGTGGTAGGTGGCATCGAAATCGGTGCCCGGAGCCAGGTCGTGGGCGGCCAGCTTTCGCGCAAGGTCGCTGCCTGTGGATTGATGAATGCGTTCCAGCCAACCGCTAAAGGGTTCCAAGAAGTGGTTGAATACGGGAAGACTGGTTTGAAAGCTGATGTGCACTGCAGAAGCGAACATGAGCATGCCCCCTACGAACATCCAAAACTCCCTGGTCCAGAGGGGGCTCTCTTTGTCGGTGCGGGGCAGGTTTTTGAGGTGTCCTCTCAGGACCGCCAGTCCCATGACCAAAAGCAGTCCGAGGGTGCACAATGCAGGGTCTGCCACAGCGATGCCCACCGCCAAAACGGCCTGGAGTCCACCAAACACCACCCGGTCTCGACCAGGGGGCAACATGAAGGTGCACAGGAGGGCGCAACACCCCAATAAAAACCCAAGGAGCTGAGGGAGGATTCCGCTGTCGACAAAACTGTGAACGGAGGTGTCTCCCAGGATGCCACTCTTGGTCAAAAATGTGGAGTAGACGACCAGCAAAAAGCCCAAGGCGATCATCAAATAAGTTGCTGTGACGGCTGTTCCGGGCTTGGCCTTGTTGATCAGCAACAGGTGGGCTCCTGCCACCAGCACCAGCCAGGGCACCAAGGAACTGTTCTCGACGGGATCCCAGGCCCAAAATCCTCCAAAGCTCAAGGCTTCATAGGCCCAGGCTCCTCCCATGAGGATGCCGGCTCCGAGGATGGCGACGCCAAAAAACGCCCAAGGAATGGCCCGTCCCATCCAGGTGCGGTGGTCTTGGGTCCAAAGTCCGGATATGGCCAGCGCAAAGGGCATCAGGGTGCTGGCAAAGCCCAAGAAGAGGGTGGGAGGATGGATGACCATCCAATAGTTCTGGAGCAAAGGATTGAGTCCTTGTCCGTCTGCGAATTGGGGGATGAGGCTCAGGTAATCGGGGTTCATCGTCCAAGGCAGCCCGTGGTTCTGGGGGGCTTCCCTCAACAACAAGAAGGGGTCGAGTCCGAATTGAAAGTCACCGAACCACAAGCCCAGCAGCATCGAACTCAATCCGGTCAAAATGCCACTGTGGATGGCCAATACCGGAGCTTCTAGTTTTCCCGGGGAACGCTTCAGAAAGACGATGACCAAGACGAGCATCCAGCTCATCCACAGGAGAAACCCACCCTCTTGACCTCCCCAGAAACTGGCAATCACCAGGCCAAAGGACATGGCGTCATTCAGGTGTTTCCAGATGTACTGAAACTCATACCGGTGGCAGAAAATCAGGAAGAGCATCAGGGCGCTTGCAGCAAAAAGCCCCGTGGCTTGGACCCGGAAGCCCCAGCGGCCCAGCGTCAACCAATGGGCGTCTTTGTTGCGGACGGCTTTGGTGTATCCTATGGTCGAGGCAATGCCACTGGCAAATGCCAAAGCGAGCAGAAGGCGGCCCAATGAGGCGGCCCAGGTCCATTCTCCGGTGTAGGCGATGTCCACGTTGGCGGGGTCTCCGTTGGTTAGTTGGCTGCAGGGGTGGCTTCAGCCAAACTGTGGCTGTCCTCGTTGTACTTGCTGGGGCACTTCATGAGCATGTCCGTGGCAATGAAACGGCCGTCCTCGACCTTGCCATACAGGTCGATGGACTCGCTTTGCTCCAGTCCAGTTGGCTTGGCTTCTTTGAGGAAGACCTCGGTGACTTGGCCGTCTTTGTCCCTCATGTGAAAGCGCGTTTCTGCAACGGCCACTTCAGGGTCGTAGATGACGGGGTGCTCATTGTCCAAGGTCCCAGAAACCTTGAATTCGGTACCGGGTTCGGCAAAGGCGCGGGCAAAAACAACCGACTCGCTGTTTTGGGTAAATACACTGAACAGGGCGCCGAGGAGAACGGCGACGAGCAAGATGACGACGATGTTGAAACGGCTCATGTGAAGGTGTTCGGGGTCAACGGGGTCAGTGTTGGTCTGGGCGGGATTCTTTTTCGAGCTGTCCGAGCCGTCGGTCCATGCGCCACAATGAAACGGCGATGCCCACGAGGATGATCAAGGCCACTCCGGTGACCACGTGTGCTTTTCCGCTTCCGAAGAAGAAGCCTTCGAGGCTGTTCAATAGGAGGAGTGCATTCATGAGAAAGGGTCAACGCGACAACAGGTGATGCGCACAGCGGTTCATCCGCAGGCGCAGGGTGTACATCCAATAGCACAGGGCACCCCATCCGATCACGGCTGGGTAGAATACGGCCCTCAAGCTGTTGTCGAGGTCGTAGCTGTTAAATCCGGGGTTTCCGTCTTTGCCGGGATGGAGGCTTTCGGTGTATCGGGGGAGGACCATGAGCAACACCACCAGCATCACAAAGGCAAAGACATTGTAGACAGCAGCAAGCCTGCCAACCCTATCGTCATCGCCCATGGCGGCCCGGAGGATGAGGTACCCCGAGTAGAGCAGAACCGTCACCAAAGCGCCATTGAGTTGGGGATCAGAAACCCACCATGCACCCCAGGTCCAACGCGCCCAGAGGGATCCTGTTGCCAGTCCGAGCAGTCCAAAAACCAGGCCCGTTTTGACGGCGGCTTCGGCGCGCATGTCCCAGTCCACACTGTCTGTGCGGAGTTGGGCGAGCGATGCTACGAACCCAAGGCCCATGATGAAGAACATGGCAAACCACATGGGGACATGCCACAGCAAATTGCGGATGCTCTCCATGATGTTGGGCTGGTATGGAAAGCTGAAGCCCAATTGTGGTTCCTGTGGGCTGGGAGCAGTGGCTCCAAAAGCGGGGGGTACATCGCCTTTTGCGGCGCTTTCCACAAAGCAGGCGTTGCCCAAGAACAGCGTTCCTGCCGCGGGAGTAAACAAGTAGGCGTCCAATGCGCGAGAAGGCATGGTGGGAGGGACATCCAGCGTGATGCGCACGCTGTGCGGCGAGACTTCCGTGACCTCGGTCTTGATCAATTGGTCTCCACTGCGCAGCACCACTTGGAATGCACTGGGGAGGTCGCCGGGATTGGCAAAGGGTTGTCCTACCGCTGAGAGCAGAACGGATTGCGGTGCCACGGACAGTTGAGAAGGGCTGGCAGAGACCAGGCCCGGTTGCAACGGGGCAGAAAACCCCCGGATGACGACATAGGCCAAGAGCAGGATGCTGCCGCCTTTCCAGAACCAATTCCAACCGCCTTTCATGCCCGCCAAATGTAGGGGAAGAGAATACACGCAATGGTGGCGGTTCCAGCGCCCAATGCCCCCAAAAAGAGGGGGTATTCCAAGAGCATTGTCCAAGGCTCATCGGCGAGGGCGCCGCGCGTCAGTCGTGTCGAAAGGATGAGTTGTGGCAACAGCAAGGGAAGTCCGAGAACCGCTGCGAGGGCCCCACTTCCACTGCGGACCTGAGAGGCGACTGCAGAAACGAACACCAAGGTTGTGGTCATGGACAAGCCTCCCAGCCAAGCGCCCAGTATCAGGAGGCCTGGCTTGCCCGGAGTTTCAATCCCCTGGGGCCATCCCAAAAACAAAAGGAACGCCCCCAGGACCACCGCGGTCAGGGCCGTTGTGGTGAGGACGGCATGAAACAACTTGCCCAAAATGAGTCCAAGGGGGGCTGCAGTCCACTGCAAGTAGCGCCGCACGTTGGACCGTTCGCGGTCAAAGAGCCGGCCAATGGCGGTAAACCCACTAAAGAGGTGGACCAGCCACAACATGGCCGTCCAAGCGGCGGCTCCAGTGTGTTGATCGGATGCTTGAAAGGCGACGTACACCGATGCCACAGCGAAGAGCCCAACGGCAGCCAGTTGATGGCCTTGGCGCCATTCAAGCTGCCACTCGAGTCGGGCCACGGTTCCCGCCGTCCGCAGGGTGTGGAGGGTCTGGCCCATCAACTCAGTTTAAGGCTGGGGATGTTGGCCGCAACCTTGCAAAACAATTCGGCCATGTTCCGGGCATCATCGATGGCCCTGTGCTCGGTGCCAGACCAGTTGATGCCTTCTTCTTCAAGGGCTTTTTTGAGGCCCACTTGGTTTTGGGACTTCTTCCATTTGCCAAAATGCTTCTGGAAACACACGTGGGCTTCCAGCCAGTCCAGTTGCATATCGTGAAGGTCCGCATCGGTCAGCAACTGCCGCTTGTCAAAGTCTCCCCAACTCATGGGGATCACGTCGGCATTGCCCACGCCCATCCAATCTTCGTAGTCTTCCATGACCTCGTCGAACTGGGGGGCGAAATCAATGTCGGACTGGCGGATGGAAGTCAGCGAGGTGCAGAACTTGCTGATGACAGGGTGGACCATGGGCCGCACAAAAGCACAGTATTCGGAGACAATCTCGAGGTCAGCATTGACCTTGACGGCTCCTACCTCTATGATTTCCACGCGCTTCGGACGGCTAGTCCGCCAGCAAGTGGCTTCGAGGTCATACAAGATGAACGCCTTCTCCATAGCTGTGCGAAGATAGCTTCGGCGCAGCGGGTGATGGCTGTTGTTGGTCGTTGTTGGGAAGTTGAGGGGGCCGAACGGGGTCAGCGTTCTTGGTTCAATGCCCAAGGCGTCCCTGCATCGCCTTCCAATCCGTGCTTGTGGATGATGTGCTCTATGGCAGCATCGTCGCCGGAAGGATCGTATTCGCTCTTGAGGTCGTGGCCAAACAGGCGCGCCAGTCCCTGCCACATAAAGGCGCTGAGGCGGCCTTTTAATTCTTGGACAACACCATAGGTGGTTTGATTGGCCTGTCGGTCGATGAGGCGGATGAGGATGACGCCTTCTCTCACAGTCAACCGGCGCAGTTCCCCTTCAAAGCGCGCCTTGAGCGCATCTTCCCGCGCTTGAATCACGGTCTTGCGCTCTTTGGACGAGGGGATTCCTTGGAGTTCGGTTTCCAAGCTGTCCATGGCTTGGCCGGCATAGGCGGCATAGGGCCAGACTTTGATCACCCGTTTTTCGAGTCGGCTGTAGCGTTTTGAGCCTGGCTGGGTTCGGTGGTGGGTCGGAATGCTGGGACCAGGCTGAATGACGGCTTCATTCAGGTGTACCAAAGGGGGCAAACTGTCCGTCTGTGCGCGGACTTGCACAGTGGCCATGACCGCACAAAGGAGTGCGGCGCAGAAGAGGCTGGCATGTGTGGTTTGCATGAACATCGCGCCTTTTGAACGTAAAACGCGCAAAAAAGTTGCCGCTTTAGTCCATGTACCGCCCGCGCCATGCGGATGCTGGGGCTGAATTTGCGGCAGCCGGCTTCTTTTCACCGGATGCATGGTTGCCTGCTGCATCCAATACGGCCGAGACAGCCGACCAATCCAGTGGGGCCTTGCGGGCTTGGTGGTGGGCGTTGAACCGCTCGGTGTCGAAGTGTGTGGACACAAAACCGGTGTCGAACTTCCCCGAAACAAAGGCCGGGTGGTCGAGCACAAAGCGCCCGAAATCCAAGGTGGTTTCAACCCCCTGGATCACATACTCGTCGATCGCCCTGCGGAGCCTTTCCATGGCCTGGTTGCGGTCCATGCCATGGGCGCACAGCTTGGCAATCATGGGGTCGTAGTAGATGGAAATCTCATCGCCTGTCTCCACGCCAGCATCGACCCGAATTCCAGGGCCTTCCGGTGCAATGTGAGCGGCCAAGGTGCCCGTCGAAGGGAGGAAACCAGCAGGGACGTCTTCGGCGTAAACCCTCAATTCGATGGCATGACCTTGAATGCTGAGCGATTCCTGGGTAAGCCTCAAGGTTTCGCCCCTGGCAATGCGAATTTGCTCCTCGACAAGGTCCACTCCAGTGATCATTTCGGTTACCGGGTGCTCCACTTGCAGGCGGGTGTTCATCTCCAAAAAGTAGAATTTGCGCTGGGCATCGACCAGGAACTCTACGGTTCCTGCCCCCACATAACCGCATGCCGCAGCACAATCCAGGGCGCACTGTCCCATGCGCTGGCGCAGGTCCTCGTCGAGCAGTGCACTGGGCGCTTCTTCGACCACTTTTTGGTGCCGGCGCTGAATGCTGCATTCCCTTTCAAACAGATGGACCCCGTTGCCGTGGGCGTCGCAGAGCACTTGAATTTCGATGTGTCGCGGTTCGGTGACGAACCTTTCCAAGAAGACCGCACCATTACCAAAAGCGCTGGTGGCCTCGCTCATGGCGCGCTCGGTCTCGCTCCGCAGGAGGGCGGGATTGTGGACCACGCGCATGCCTTTTCCACCTCCACCGGCACTGGCCTTGACCATGACCGGGAAGCCAATCTCCTGGGCGAGCCGCTCCGCTTCATCGAGGTCGGTCACCTCACCATCGGAACCGGGAACCAAAGGCACATTTTGGGCTGCCACTGCTGCTTTGGCAGAAAGCTTGTCGCCCATGGTTTGGATGCTGTTTGGCCGAGGGCCAATGAAAATGATGCCTGCATTTTCTGCGGCCTCTGCAAAGGCGGCGTTTTCACTCAGAAAACCATAGCCGGGGTGGATGGCGTCTGCTCCGGTGTCTTTGGCGGCTTGGATGATGCGTTCGGGAACCAAGTAAGATTCTGCTGCGGTGGCTGGCCCGATGTGCACCGCTTCGTCGGCATAGCGGGCAAAGGGCATGTCCGCATCGACATCTGAATACACCGCAACGCTCTGGAGCCCCATGGCGCGCAAGGTTTTCATGATGCGCAGGGCAATCTCACCGCGGTTGGCGATCAGAACTTTGGTGAGGGAACGTGGGGAATCGGGACTGGACATGGCGACACAAAAATGCGCGATTCAGTCCAAGGGATATCTCCGGGCAATCAAAGCTTCGAAAACCCGGTCAGGGAGAACGCGTTTCAAACGGATGGCCAAACGCTGCAGCGGCGGCGCCACTGTGATGTACAGAGGGGGCTTTTTCTGGCCGAGCAACTTGAGCACAGCCTTGCCCATGTCAGCGGGGTCTTTGGCGTGGGCGACCTCTGCATTCACAGCATCACACACGGCTTCAAATCCGGGGTTGACAGCGTGATTGGGGTGGGCGACCCGAAGGCGGTTGGCATTGATGGCCGTTTTGAAATCGCCTGGCCTCAGTACCGTCACGCGCACCCCATGTCGGGCGAGTTCCATGCTTTGTGCCTCAGCAATCAATTCCACAGCAGCCTTGGAAGAACAGTACACCCCTCGAAAGGGCAAACCAACCACACCAGCAACGCTGCCAACATGCAACAAGTGTCCCTGAGCGGCGATCAAATGTGGCATGGCGGCCTTGCTAACGGTGTGCAGTCCGACCACATTGGTGTGGTAGACGGTCAGCAGTTCTTCTTCGGAAGTGTCCCCCATGGCGCCCATCATTCCAATGCCGGCATTGTTGACCACGGCGTCGAGGTGGCCTTCTTCGGTCACAATCGTGGAGATGGCGGCATCGACGGTGGCGGGCTTGGTGACATCGAGTGCGATGCTGCCGGGCTTGCCAGGAAGGGGAAGGATGGTTTCGGATTTTCGTCCCGTGCCCCAAACGCGGTGTCCTGCTTCGGCCAAAACAAGCGCTATGGAAGCGCCAATCCCAGTGGTGGCACCGGTGACGAGGACAACCTTGGCTTGGCGGTGGAAGTCGGTTCGCATGGGGAAAAAGAGAGGGCAAGCGATTCCCATCGCACCGCTACGACCACCT
>JAKMCX010000083.1 GCA_022428285.1 Flavobacteriales bacterium | reverse complement strand
GCTCTCGCGCTGACCTTGACCGTTTGCACGCCGTGGAGCCTGAGGAGCATCTGCGTTATGTGATGGATGCCATGCGCATGACGCGTCAGGCGTTGGATGGCCGGGTGCCGCTGATAGGTTTTGCGGGTGCTCCTTGGACGATTTTTTGCTACATGGTCGAAGGCGGCGGAAGCAAAGAGTGGAGCAAGGCCAGGCGGATGTTGCGCTCCAATCCCGCTTTGGCAGAGGACTTGCTCGACCGCATTACAGAAGCGACCATCGTCTATCTCAACGCGCAAGTGGCTGCCGGTGCGCAGGTGTTGCAGTTGTTTGACAGCTGGGCAGGGGCGTTGGATGCAGGCCTTTTTGAACGTTACAGCATGCCCCGTTTGCGGAGGATTTGCGAGGAGGTTCAAGGCGCGCCGCTCATTGTATTTGCCAAAGGCGCGGGCTGGCAGCTGGACCGTTTGGCCACTTTGCCTTGTGCGGCGTTGGGCATTGATTGGCATACCCCGATTGCAGAAGCCCGCAGCAGGGCGCCCCAACACGTGCTTCAGGGCAACTTGGATCCCTCAGTTTTGTACGGTTCCGAGGCCGAGGTGAGGGAAGCTACCCAACGAATGTTGTCGGATTTTGGGCGCGGTGGCCATGTGGCTAACTTGGGCCACGGTGTTTACCCCGATATCGACCCCGACCGCGTGAGGACCTTCATCGACGAAGTCAAGCGGAGTGGCCATTGATCGGGACCATCAGAATAGGAAAATCATGCGGAAATTGATGATGACTGGCGCTTGTATCGCGCTGTTGAACCCGGCCTTTGACGCCGACTTGAATGCCCAAGAGGACAACCTTGTTCCCAACGGCAGCTTCGAGAACGGAGATGTGAAGCGCCTCAAGGCATACGGTCAACTCGAGGAGACCACAACCGACTGGTTCCCCTACACAGACGCGCCGCTGGATCTGTTTTCGACGGATGTCAAGAGCGAAAAAGTGGCGGTGCCTGCCAACAGCTATGGCTACGAAGACCCTGCGGATGGAAACCGTTACGGCGGATTTCGGGCGTTCACGAAGTCGCCCAAAATCGCCCGTACATACTTCCAGGTGCGCTTGTCTGAAAACCTGGAAGCCAACCAGATGTACTGCGTCAGTTTTGACATTTCTCTGAGCGACCTCTCGAAATACGCCGTTAACGGCATCGGCGCTTACTTCTCTGACCGCAAGGAGATGCAACCCAACCTCGGAATTGTAGACCGAGATCCACAGGTGATGCACCGCACGGACAAGGTGATGCAGTTGATGGAAGGCTGGGAGACTGTTTGTGGAACGGTGCTGGGAACCGGTCAGGAAGAGTACATGACCATCGGAGGATTCAACGGCTCTCGTGACATCGAGGAGGTGAAGGTCAGGAAGCCGTCTTCCATTACCGGGGTGCAAACCATGCACGCCTATTACTACATCGACAACGTGAAAGTGGTCCCTGTAGACGCCAAGAGCCAGTGCAACTGTTCGCGCTCTTCCAATACTGCGCCAGATTTGGTGTACGGTGGAGCGACATTGCCGTCCGACCTCTCAGGGAGGGATTTGGTAGGCCGCACAGCAGTGTACTACGCGTTTGTGAAGCGCGCTTTCACAGAAGACGGGAAGGCTTCTTTGAACCGTTTGGCAAGTGCCATGAAGTCCAATCCGAGCTGGACGCTCGAGGTGATGGGCCATTGTGATGACGACGAGGTCTCGGAAGGCAAGATCAACCCCCGCTTTGCTGAAATGGGCCGCAAAAGGGCAGAGCAGGTCAAGCGTTACTTGACCTCACAAGGTGTTGCTGAAGGCAGCGTTGTGGTGAGTGGGCTGGAGAACTCAGACCCTGCCAGCACCAAGGACAGCGACCTTGCTCGGGCCAAGAACCGCCGGGTGACTTTCCGGATCAAGTAAGGCCATGTGGAGGCTGCCGACCGTTGGGTTGGTCATTGTAAGTATGGGGATTGGAGCTGCAGCGCAGACTCCGATGGCTGTGCTCGATGCATCCAATTTGGTGCCCGACGGTGGCTTTGAATCGAAAAAATTCTGCCCTTCTGATTACAACCAGCAGCGCTTAAGAACGCTGGCGGGTTGGGAGCAGCCTACAGAAGGTACCCCCGACCATTTTGCGGCCTGCAGTGGGTCTGCCGCGGCGGGCGTACCCATCAACAGATTTGGAGAGGAGCCTGGTCTGGAAGGGGAGGCTTATGGAGGATTGGTGGTCTTTAGCCGCGCGAAGTGGCGATACAGGGAATACCTGACCGCGGAGTTGAAACGGTCTCTGGCGCCCAAAGAATGGGTCTGTGTCTCGTTTTGGTACTCTGCAGCAGAGAAAGCGGGCGTGGTCGCCGATGGGGTCGGCGCGCTGTTGAGTGCCGAGAAGCCCTCTGGAGAGCGGGATTACATTTTGGATTATGCCCCACAAATGCAGAATCCCCGTGGTCATTTCCTCGAAGTATCCAAAGGCTGGGTCAAGATTTCTGATGCCGTGCAAGCTGAGGGAGGTGAGCGCTGGCTGACCTTGGGGAATTTCGATGCGAAAGGAGAGACCCGACTGGCACTGTCAGCAGACGCCCCCAAGGATGCCTCGGATTGGGCTTATGTCTATTTGGATGGGGTAGAAGTGGTGCCGATCGATGCGCCAGAGGATTGCGCTTGTCTCGTGCGCAAGATTGAGTTGGAAATGCAAGACCCTCCCGAGCCCCTGACGCGCGTAGAGGAGTTGGAGCGGGATACGTTGCATTTTGATTTTGACGATGCCACGCTCCAAAAGGAAGACATGGTCAAGCTCGAACGGTGGGGCAGCATGCTGCGTCGAAATCGGTTCTTGCGCTTGGAGGTGCACGGCCATACCGATGCTACCGGTCCCGAGGGCTACAACTCAGTGCTGTCCAAAAAGCGGGCGGATGCTGCGTTTGAATACCTCCTCGACATTGGCGTTGCCCCTGATCGAATGCGCACCACGGCCCACGGAAGCCAGTGGCCAACGGCCACCAATGCCAATGATTTGGGAAGGGCCAAAAACCGTCGGGTAGAGTTCCGCTTGGTGGAACAGGCCTTCTTGGAGGTCGACTGATCCAGCGGTTTAGAACCACAAGCTCACGCGAGCTTGGGCTGCGCCTCGGCTTTGGGGATGGAGGCCAACAGAATCAAGGCCACCACAAAAAATCCGATGAGGGCCAGAAGTGAGTTTCTCATGCTGCCGGTAAAGCCCTCGATGTAGCCCCAGCTGAACATGCCGATCACCACACCGGATTTCTCCAGGACTTCATAGAAACTGAAGTACGAAGTGGTGTCGTCTGTATCGGGCAGCATTTTGGCATAGGTAGACCTGTTCACGCTTTGGGTCCCACCCATCATGAATCCAATGATGCCGGCCGCGATGAAGAACATGAAGGAGCCGTCGACAAGGAAGTAGGCAAACAGGCAAACGCCCGTCCAGAGACCAGTGGCGAGCAGCAGCACTTTGACGTTGCCAATGCGTTGGCACAACCAGCTAAAGAGAAAGGCGCCAGGGATGGCGATGACCTGCACCAGAATGATGGCGATGATGAGTTCATCGGTGGCCAGTTTGACTTCTTTGATTCCAAACGAACTCGCCATGAGCATGATGGTTTGCACGGCCATGCTCATCACGAAAAAGCTCAGCAAATAGCGGGTGATGCGCGTCTTTCCCTTGAGTTGTTGTGCGACCAGCTTCAGCTCCTTAAAGCCCTGCCAGAGGAGGTTGCCATCGGGCCGCGCTTTGGTTTGAACGGGCAACCTGCGAAAGGTGATTTGAGACCATCCAGCCCACCAGATGCCTACGGCAATGAATGCCCAGCGTGTGAGGTGGTCTCCAATGCCCATGATCAACGCCAAGCAGAGGAGCAGGAGGAGGACTGAGCCAGTGAAGCCCCACGAAAAACCCTTGGCCGACAGCAAGTCTTGTTCTTCGGTGGGGGCGATTTCTGGAAGGAAGGCGTTGTAGAACCCCAGGCTGCCCCAAGCGCCGATGTTGGCCATGAACAGGGCAGACATGCTCCACTCAAGATGGTTGGGGTCAAACCAAAACAGGCCTATGCATCCCGCGGCACCCAAGTAGCAGAAGAACCTGAGGAAGTGAAGTTTGCGGCCCAAATAGTCGGCCATGCCCGCCAGCAAGGGTGAGGCCAGGATGACGATCACAAAAGACGCACCAATCACATAGCTGTAGAGCTGGGTATTGATGAATTCACGTCCAAAAAAAGTGACCAGGTCAGATTCGGTGCCTGTGCTCCCTTCCGTGGTGGTGATGGCCGTATAGAAGATGGGGAAGATCGCCGTGGTGATGACCAGGAAGTAAGCAGAGTTGGCCCAGTCGTAGAACAGCCATCCTTTTTGGATGGCGCGTTCAGAGTAGGTTTTCTTTTGGCGAAGTGCAGGTCCCATTTGGGGAATATACGCGGCCAAAAGTCGGCTTTAGGCGAGAAGCCCTTGAGCGTCTACTTCGTTGGCAATGTGGTCGCCAATGGCCAATGAGGCCGTTGCGGCTGGAGAAGGGGCATTCAACACGTGAACGCTTCGTCCTTGGGAGATGATTCGGAAATCGTCTTTGGTGTCGCCATCGGGCCTCAAAAGCAACGCGCGAACCCCGCTTCGGCCCGGGCGCAGGTCGTCCATTTCCAAAGAGGGCACCAGCCGCTGCAAGGTCTTCAGGAAGAGCTTCTTGGAAAATGCCCGGCGGTATTCGTTGATGCCAAAGGACATGTTCTTGAAGAAAAGGCGCCAGGTGCCGCCATAACCCAAGGCTTCTGCGGTGTCTTTGAGGCTAAAGTCCGTCTTGCCGTAGCCTTCGCGCTTGAAGGTGAACACCGCGTTGGGGCCGCATTCAATGTCGCCGTTGGTCATCCGGGTGAAGTGCACCCCAAGGAAGGGGAACTGCGGATTCGGGACGGGGTAGATGAGGTTGCGGACCTTGTGTTTGGCGTGGTCCTCCAGCTCGTAGTAGTCGCCTCGGAAGCCCACCACGCGCTCCGGCAGGGCCACCCCATCCTTGCGCGCAAGGCGGTCTGCTTGCAAGCCTGCGCACACCACAAGTCCTCGAGCGTCGAAGTCGCCTTGCCGGGTGTGAACGGTTACGCCCTCGGCACTCTGTGTGAAGTCCGTGGCCTCCACAGCTGTGAAAACACGGCTTTCTGATTGGATGCCCATGGCCACTTCGGCCATTTTGGCGGTGGCGGCTCGGAAGTCAATGATGCCCGTGCAGGGCACCCACAATCCAGCCACGGCCTT